>JAIXTU010000135.1 GCA_027483785.1 Flavobacterium sp. | reverse complement strand
GTTTTTTCCGACAGCAGAAGGATATGTGGAGTTTAAAGAACCTGGAAGATTCTTCTACGTGTATAATTACACAGACCACCTCGGAAACGTGCGTATGAGCTACACCGATAACGGCGCGGCTATTCCGAAGATACTCGGAGAATCGCACTACTACCCGTTTGGTTTGAAACACGAAAACTACGCCAGTGAAATTTTCGAACGCATTAAAGAAGCTAACGGCGAGCTTTTTGTGATACAACCCACGGAAAGAAGGGAGTGGCAGTATAAATACAATGGCAAAGAGTGGCAGGATGAGTTGGGGTTGAACTTGTATGACTACGGCGCGCGGAATTACGATGCGGCGATTGGTAGGTGGATGAATGTGGATCCTTTGGCGGAGAAGTATAATAGTTGGAGTGCATATAACTATGCGTTAGATAACCCCGTCCTGTTTATTGATCCTGATGGCAGAGATATTGATATCTCAGAATTAATGAAAAGCAAAGATCACGCACTAGCATTTATAGCGTTTGCAAAAACCAAAGAAGGTAAAGCTTTTCTAGATAACTTTGCTGCGAAAGGGCAGAAATTAATTTATTCTGGAGAAGTTTTCTATGAGGCAAAGGAGGCGGGTAAATTTGATAAACTTGGAATTGGTCTTAACTATAGTGTTGGGCAAGAAAAAGAAGCAAGCTCTACGGATGGTGACTATGCGGGTGTAAGAAAAGGAAACATTTATGAAATTAACGTGGATATTGCCAAACAAGGATTTGGATCAGAAAGTAAAATTTTTAATTTGGCAGAAGCTATTTCACACGAATCATATCTTCACGTCGAAGGAAGAGCGAATGACTATTTAGATGATCAAGCAAGAAATTATTCTCATGTACCTCAAAAATATAGAAAATATAGAACTCACGCTGATCATTACTACATTAGTATGGAAGTCATCGAAAATCCTAGCGGCAAAGTTGCAAGGTCGTATACCGATAAGGCATTGAGTACATTACGAGAAGTTTCAAAATCGCTAAAATTGAATATGTCTACTATTGAAATAAAAACCCAAATGTGGAATTTCAGTGGCTCACTAATTACAGTTAACCAACAAACTGGAAAGTTAATTTATAAAAAATAAACTATGCGGTACCTTGTTTTCATTCTGTCATTTCTCTTTGTTTATTGCAATTCTAATTCTAAAGATTATAAAATTATACTGACTAATGGTATTGGTATGAACCCTGACTCACCTAGATTTGGACTGTCAATCACTCCAGATGCTATTTATTACTGCGAAGAAGACGCTGTTAAGATGGGAAATTATACTTATTACAAATGTGTCGTCGATAGTAGAATATTCGATCAGTTTAAAAATAAGATTGAAATGGAATTTTTTACAGAATTACCATTTACAGCGATCATTGATGCAACTCCTTTTCAACTAAACACAAAATTTGAAGCTAGCCAAAAAGTACATAAATTTTATTTTAGAACATTAAACAAAAAACAATTACAAATTATAAACGACATTTTACAATTAAAAAGATTGCGATTTCAAAGGATTGATTACTATGAATTCCCCATGGATTTGTTGGCCGAAAAGTTACCTGAACCTCCTTCAATTGAAACGCGATAGTCTGATTAAATTTTAAACGTTTTACCTTGACCGCGAATTTACAATCCGTGCGAAAGCTCGAAAACACGTCTCCAAACGCACTCTCTTCTAGCCCCGAGTGCAGCGGCAGCCCGGAGTATAAAAAGGCTGTGTGAATTGGGTTAAAAACGGCGACCATAGAAGCCGGTTGTAGCCCCATGAACACGCCTTTTTTTACGAGGACTACAGCGGAAAGCGGGAATGGCTTCAAAGAATAGAAAAGAAAATCCCGACATGAAAGTACTCACCGTTAATTACTACGACGATTACGATTTTCCGAGAGCGCTGTTGGATTTTTCTTCCACTTTGGTGACAAATATTACGTACAACAACACCTCTTTAAAACCAAAAGGCTTGGCCACCGGAACTTGGGTGCGGGTGCTCAACAATGCTGCAAGACCCGAGGGCGAAACAACTACTCTTTTTTATGATGATAAAGCACGACTGGTAAAAACACACAAAGAAAATTACCTCGGCGGACAAACCCTTACCGAAAGCGTGCTCGACTTTACGGGGAAGGTGCTAAGAAAGTTAACGCTACACCGCCGAGATAACCAATCTGGTATTGAAACGCGCATCGACGAGCAATTTGAATACTCGCCGCAAGACCGCTTGCTTACGCATTTACACCGCGTGAACGGCGGCACTTGGGAAGTCCTTTCCAACAACACCTACGACGAGCTCGGGCAACTTATTTCGAAAAAAGTGGGCAAACAAGACCCAACTGGATCAGATTTTCTGCAAAAGGTAGATTATGCCTACAACATCCGTGGGTGGTTAACCGATATTAACAACGTGGCAGATACAGCCGATGAGGTTACCGATTTGTTTGCCTTTAAGATTAATTACAACACCCGAGAACAATCGATTCCTGGCGTGGGAAACCTGTACAACGGAAACATTAGCGAAACCTATTGGCGCACCGAAAGCGATGGTTTTACGCGCATGTACGGCTATCAGTACGACGATTTAAACCGCCTCCTCAAAGGCAACTACCGCAAATTAGGCTACAGCGTTACGGGCAATTACGACGAAAGTCTCACGTACGACAAGCACGGCAACATCACTTCGCTGCAACGCAACGGTTTTGCCGACGCCGATTTTGGCACCTCAGTAGAAATTGATAACTTAGTGTACGCGTACGATGGCAACCAACTGCTGGCGGTGCAAG
>JAIXTU010000299.1 GCA_027483785.1 Flavobacterium sp. | reverse complement strand
AGCTAAAAGTTAGAAGTTAGAAACTAGAAGTTAGAAGTTAGACTTCGCGACGTTCACCACTTCACGTATCGTTTTTCCACCCGAACCCACATATAGTCGGTGCCTGAGCTTGTCGAAGGCAGCTTGTCGAAGGCAGCATCGTGTACTTTGTGAAAAACTTTGTGTAACATTGTGTTCCTTTTTTAGAAACTAGAAGCTAGATCCGAGAAGCTAGACTTTGCAACGTTCACCACTTTATGTATCATTATGCCATCCCCGAACCCACTTTTCGTAGGCTTTAACCGCAAAGGGCGCAAAGATTTTCGCAAAGTTCGCAAAGTTCGCAAAGCGTTTTTTTCGCTTTTTTCGCTTTTTTCGCTTTTTTCTATTTTTTCTATTTTTTCTATTTTTTCTATTTTTTCTATTCTTTCTATTCGAAGCTCCTCCGGCTGTTCGCTTTAGTCCGCAAAAAATACGGCACGTTCACACGTCTTGCTTTTGGCTTCTTAGGTCGCCAGCGCAACACGGTTCACGTAGCCGTATTTTTCTTACGGGCTGCCGCTACCATCCGGGCTAGGGAAATGAGTACTAACGTTTGGTGGAAAAATACCTATAAGTAGGTAGTTTTGGGTGGAGACGAGTTTTTAATTTAGCAAAAGCAAAAGACAAAAACACGAGGCGAAAGATTATCTTTTACAAATTATTAATAAGAAACGAGTTTGCAATATAACAAAATGGGAATACGTAAAAAAATATCGCGGCAAAATATTGATATTAAATATTTTATGATTTTTTCTGCAAATTAAAAAAATGAGAAAACTTCGCCAATTGTAAAGTTAGATGTAATGCCATAAAAACCCTTCAACAAAATATAATATGTACTTACAAAGATTAATTTTAGAAAACTTTAGAGGCTATAAAAATATAGAAATTGACTTTGTTGACAATTTTAATGTTTTAATTGGTAAGAATGATATTGGAAAATCTACAATTCTTGAAGCGTTAGATATTTTCTTTGGCGAGGATAAAATAAAAATTGATTATTCTGACCTAAATGTTTTTAATGGAGATTATATATCAATAAGATGTTGTTTTAAAGTTGACACTACAAAAGAATATTTAATAGACACAGATGTCAAAACAAATTTACAAGACGAGTTTTTACTCAATGAAAAAGACGAATTAGAAATTAAAAAAACTTGGGATTGTAGTAAGGGAAAAATCACAGCAGCAAGTTTAAAAACATTTCTAATTTGTAACTATCCAAGTCAATATTCAAATAAACCTTTGCCTACAATTAAGATTGAAGAATTGAGGAAAGTTCTTGAAAAAGAGGATATTGCATATGCTCTTTCAGAACTTCAAAACAACAATAAATTAAAAAATTTAGATGAAGGATTAGAAATTGGACCTTATGACCCAGATACGGATAAAAAAATTCCTGTTGATTTTGATAAACGTAAAAGAGCAGAAATTAGAAAAGCTATTTATAGCGTTTCTGATTTAACAAAAATCTCAACTATAGAAATGCCAATTGATAAAGAAGATGGCAAAAATATCTGGGAAAGCTTATCAAAAGATTTACCTCTATTCTTTTTATTTCAAGCTGATAGAGTTAATAAAGACACAGATAAAGAGGTTCAAGAGCCATTAAAAATAATAACTAAAAGAGCAATAGAAACTGTTACCGATAAATTGGAAGAAGTAACAAAACTAATAAAAGAAAGTGCAGAAAAGATTGGTATTGAAACGATTGAAAAATTGAAAGAAATGAACCCAGACCTTGCAAAGGTTTTAAAGCCTGATGTTTCAACAAAGGCTTGGGATACAATATTTTCATTTTCATTTTTAGGAGATGACAATATTCCAATGAATAAAAGAGGAAGTGGAGTAAGACGACTTATAACATTAAATTATTTTCGTGCTGAAGCAGAAAGAAAAAATAAAGAGAATAAAAGCATTATCTATGCTATTGAAGAACCTGAAACCTCGCAACATCCCGACCATCAAAATTTGTTAGTTACAGCTTTAAATGATTTGGCTCAAAAAGAAAATTATCAAGTAATAATAACAACACATTCACCTGAAATAGCTAAACAACTTAAAAACGAAAATTTAATACTTATCGATAAGAAAGACGGTGAAAATTATATTGTAAAAGATGAACAAAAATTAAAAGCGATTTCAAATACATTAGGACTTTCATCTTACCTTGGAAAATTGGTTATTTGTTTAGAGGGAACAAATGATATTAATTTCCTAACAAACTTGAACAAATATATCCCTGATTTTAAAGAAATAATAGACTTTGAAAAAGAGAAAATAAAGTTAATTCCAATGCGTGGTTCGACCTTAATTGATTGGGTTGATAAAGAATATTTAAAAGGCTCGAATGTAATTGAATTTCATTTATATGACAAAGACGCTGACGATAAATATAAAAGTTCTATTGACATAATAAATAAAAGAAAGAATTCCTCAAAAGGGCTTTTAACTAAGAAAAGAGAAATGGAAAATTACATTCCAGCTAGTTTATATGAAAGTGAATTTGAAATAAACTTAAAGAACGTTGAAGATTGGGATAATGCTGACATTGGGCAAATGGTAACAAGTAGAACAAAGAAGATTAAAGACGAAAAAATAGTAAAATCTATTGCGAATGGTAAGCTTAGTAAACAAATTACCAAGGAGCATTTAATAGAACTAGACTGCTATGAAGAAATAGAAAGTTGGTTTAAGATAATAAAAGAATTGAATGAAAAATAATACGCTGCAACAAAAAGCAGTTTGGCAAAATGGAGGGTTCAGTGCTAAATTCAACATCAGTTCTTCGATTTAGCTTTTGTGCAAAATTGAATATTTATGCTTCGATTACCGACACTTAGCTTGTCTGCAAAACGTTACTGACAACCATATCAGACTCATCGTTGTACAAAACTTTTAACTTTAATCATATCAAATATTATAAAATGAAAAGAATTATCACAACCCTTTTTTTAGCTTTTTTAGTATTATCTGTATTTGGTCAGAAAAAGACAGCAAAACTTTCAGATATAATCAGACCTGGACTTAGTATAAGTGCATTCTATAATCCAAAAGGTGAATATGTTTATCTTTTAAACCAAAACGCAAGTCTTAAAGAGACTGTTGAAAATCAGTTTGGTGCCACTGTTTCTTTAGTTTGGTTGATACCTGTAAATGAAGAAGGGACTTTTAATGTTTTATTAAATGTTCCAATATTTGATTTAAAGAATGATATTTCAAATATTAAAGTTAGTAATGGTTTATTTAATACACAAACACCTTTTGGTTTGGGTGTTGCATTTTTCCCTTTTCCAAAATTTCAGACAATGGGTTTTTCAGTAACCGCAAATTATCTAAGCCAAAACAAAATGAGAGATGAGCCATTACGAGACAACTTTTTTCCTATTGCAGACTATAGAACTTTTGATTTAAAAGTCAATGCACCTGTTCCTGAAGCTGTTTTAAAACCATTTGTGAAAAGAGAAGCTTTTGTAACTGCTAATATTGGGGTAGTATTCAGACTATAATGGCATAAGGGAATAGCCAGAGTTTCGTTGGGCTTGCAAAGCCAACAATGAATTATAATTCACTGAACACAAATGAAAGATTAAATATAATAAAGTAAACTGATGTTGAACGGAACCGATTAAATGTCCGCCTACACGCCCACTATGGGTTTTTTGTTGCGATTTTATTAAGATTTACAAGAGGATTAGTAGTCACCACGCTCCGCATTCTATAATTAAAAACAACAAAAATTGAATAGATTCTATGATGCAAATTTATACATATCCCAATAGCTCGGATTTACTACGTCTGTTCGGCTGGAGCCTCGGGTGCAATCCATGCTTTGCCCCGAATTTCCCTTCCACTAATTCTCCAATAATCACGAATTTTTTTGTGCACTTTCCCCGCGCGACTGATTGCAGCGGCAGCCCGCAGTGAGGAGGAACGACGAAAGAGGACTACAGCGGAAAGCAGGACGGCAAAAGCCTACCCTATTTCCACGAAACACTTTTGCCGGCGCGCCCAAATAAAAAAACAAACTCAATTCGATGTAAAAATTAAAATCGAAAATCAGTTAAACAGCTGATTACAAAGCGTACTTTGTTTGTTGCACGCAATTAGCTCGACAATTAAATACAACGATGCGCCTAACTTCTTAACTGTTTAACGTTAAAAGAGTGTGTGTCGAAAGTACTTTTCTTAGGCTAACAAGTTTCATTTTGAATGATTGAACAAATATTTTTATCGCCACTCACCTTTATTAGTATTTGACTAATTTTGGTGTTACAACAAAGGCTAGGGCAACGCGCCGCAAAAAAGTGATGAAAAAAGCGATACTTGTACTGTTACTGTTTTCTTTGAATGCTGTGTTTGCTCAAGAAGACGCCTGGGTTTACTTTGCTGATAAACCTAACACCGAAGCCTTTTTTGCCAATCCGTTGAGTTTTTTTTCCGAACGCGCGCTCACCCGCAGAACACAACAAAACATTGCGCTCGACAACAAAGACGTGCCGATTTCCGAAAGTTACATCTCCGCCGTAGACAACAGTCCGGGCATCAGCGTACTTGCTAAATCGCGCTGGTTTAATGCCGTGCATGTTCGCGGAAGTGTCGACGATATCAATGCACTTCAAAACCTAAGTTTTGTCTCGGAAATCGATTTTACCAACAGCAATTTAAACGCCTCTGGTCGGTTTCAACAAAACTTTGCCAACAAACACAATACCGAGACTTTAACCGACTTTTCTTACGGCTTTGCCAACGCGCAAATTCAGCAAATTAACGGTCAAGTCGTGCATCAATCCAATTTCACCGGTTCCGGTAAGATTATTGCTGTGCTCGATTCGGGTTTTCCCGGCGTATTCACAGCCGCTCCTTTCGAACGTTTGGTAAACAACAATCGCATTCTGGGCACCTACAATTACGTTACCCGCGATACGAACGTTGCCAACAACAGCAGTCACGGTACCGCTGTTTTGTCGACTATGGGTGGATTCATCGAAAATCAATACGCAGGCACCGCTCCCGATTCCGAGTATTACCTTTTTGTAACCGAAGATGTAGCCTCTGAAAATCCTGTCGAAGAATCGCTTTGGGTTGAAGCCGCCGAAGAAGCCGATCGTTTGGGCGTTGATATTATTAACACTTCTCTGGGCTATTTTCAATACGATAACGCCAACTATTCGTACACATTT
>JAIXTU010000368.1 GCA_027483785.1 Flavobacterium sp. | reverse complement strand
CTCGACTGCGTAATTCCGGTATCGTTTGCGCCAAAACGCAAGTTGTTGATGCCGAAACTTCCGTTGTCGTTGTAATACACGGATCGACTCCTACCGCCGCCCATGTTATCAAATATCTCGTTCATAGAAAAACCAATCGAGTTTATGTTATTAGAAGAAGCCAAAACGCTCACTTTCCGATCACCTTTAAAACGATTGTATAACAAACTCGATTCATAACGTTCATCCGAACCGTAGCCGCCCATGATCTTACCAAACTGTCCCTTGTTGTTTTCTTCAGCTATAGTTAAGTTAATGGTTTTATTTTCGCTACTTGCCGCCTCTCCTGAAAGCTCTTCCGACTTCGTTTTAGTATCAGTTACCTGAACTTTTTCGATGATTTCTGCAGGAAGATTCTGCGTGGCAATTTTACCGTCCTTTCCAAAAAACGGTTTCCCATTTACCAAAATGTTATTTACTTCTTTACCATTTACTGTTATTTTTCCTTCTTCGTCGATTTCCACACCAGGCAGTTGTTTTAAGAGTGCTTCAACATTGGCATCCGGTCCCGTTTTGAACGATGCAGCATTAAACTCCAAAGTATCTTTCTTGATTAAAATCGGTGGCGCCGACCCTTTTAAAATTACCTCTTGCAATTCATTAGCAGCTTCTGCTAGTTCCAATACACCCAGATCGTAATCCGTTTCCGTTCCTTCAAAAACCTTCGTTTGCGTTTCATAACCGACAAAAGAAGCGTTAACAGAAAAAGCGGTGTTTGGCTTCTTGATATTCATCAGAAAATTTCCCGAATTATTGGTAATGGTATAATCGATCATGCTTGAGTCTTTCGCTATACTAACAAAAATCGTAGCTGATGAAACCGGAAGTTTTGTTTTTTTATCGATAACTTTACCCTTTATTTCTATCTTTTGTTGTGCTTGAATTGTTGTGCACAGGAATAAAAAGATAACGTAAAGAAGATTTTTCATAGCGAGTTTTAATTTGGGACGAAATTAAAAAGTTTAGGAATACTAACGCAGAAAAACGAAGCATGTTGCGCGACTATTTATGTTAAATTTTGTAAGCAATCCCATTTTCGATATAACTCTTGAAGCACTGGCTTTTATTTTCGGAATTTTAAGTGTTTGGTACGCTCGTAAAGAAGATATTAAGGTATATCCAACCGGAATTATAGCTACTGCCATAACAACGTATCTACTTTATAAAGCGGCATACTACGGAGATATGCTTGTAAATGCCTATTTTACAATAATGAGTATTTACGGTTGGTTGGTTTGGAACAGAAAGCACCAACAGCAAACTAATAACATAGCAAAAGCAAACCAGAGAGACCTATACATTGCTTTGTTGTTGTTTGTTTTAACGCTGTTTTTTGTGCGAACAGCGTACCATTTGTTTAACACAGCATTGGCAACCGAAAATTATTTTGATATACTCGCATCGGCTATCTTTTTTTCCGCGATGTACTTCATGGCGCACAAACGAATAGAAAATTGGCAACTTTGGATTGTGGGCAATTTCATCGTAATTCCGCTGTATTTTTACAGAGAGCTTTACTTTTTAGGCGTACAATATATAATCTTTAATTACCTTGCCATCCGTGCATATTATGAATGGAAGCAAAAACTAACAAAAATAACCAATTCACCGGCCTGAAAATTGTCGTTTTCGGACCAGAATCTTCAGGTAAAACTACTTTGGCGAAACAATTAGCAGCCATGTATAATGCCGCGTATGTTCCTGAGTACGCCCGAAAATATCTCACAGAAAAAGTTGAATCCACGCAGCAAAATTGCACTTTCGATGACATCTTGCCCATCGCAAAAGGGCAGATGCAAAGCGAGCATGAAGCAGAACAAACTCCTGCAAGCATCATTTTTTACGATACAAATCCACTGTTAACCGCAGCCTATTCCGAATGTCATTACAATAAAATTCCAGAAGAATTAGAAAACGAAATACTAGCGCTTTCGTACGATTTATACTTACTTACTGAGCCAGATATTCCTTGGGAAGCCGACTCAATTCGGCAACACCAAAATCAACGCCAAAACGAGTTTCGGGCATTCAAAAAGTTTCTCAAAAAACGAAACTTACCCTACGCGCGAATTAAAGGAACGGATACGGAACGACTAGCTACCGCGGGTGCACACATCGATAATCTGTTGCAATTGCTGCAAAATCATTTTAAAGCCGCCGACTATTTGTGGGTGCTTAAACATCAATTATTCATCCCCAACCTGTTACAACACATTAATATTGTAAAGAACGGAATTGCACCGCTACAGTTAGCCGCTCCGGCAACACCGGCAAACGGAATACTCGTTTTAGAACAAGAACAACACGACGAACTAGTCCGAATTTTTGACGAAGAGAAACCAAATTACACACTCGCCAAGTTTGTTCCCGCCTCCGGAGCCGCTAGTCGAATGTTTAAATTCTTACTCGATTTCCTTGAAAATTATGCACCCGACCAAGACACAATCAACGCATACATCAACAAACACAACGCGCAAGATCTAGCTGTTTTCCTAGTAGGAATCGAAAAATTCCCCTTCTATAACGAAGTTATCGCCGAATTGAAAAGAAACTATTCCAATTACGACCGTTGGAACAAAGATTTGAAAGATTATTACTTTATCAAGTTCTTGCTTTCATCCCGACACTTTAACTTCGCATCCAAACCTAAAGCCGTTCTACCTTTTCACAAAACAACAGCTCGGGTAAAAACACCTATCGACGCACACCTGGAAGAAGCCTTAGCCTATATCGAAACCAACCATAATGCACACGTACATTTTACGATAAGCCCTGAATTTCAAGCCGACTTCCAAAGTATAGTCGAAGCTTTTCCGAACACATCTACGTCAAAAATCGTGGTGAGTTACTCCGTGCAAGAATCGGCAACCGACACCATTGCAGTTGCCAACACAGGATTGCCTTATTACGATAAAAAAAATCATCTGGTTTGTCGTCCATGCGGACACGGAGCCTTGTTGCAAAACCTTAATCGCATAAATGCCGATATCATTTTCATAAAAAATATCGATAACGTCTCAGACAAAACGCTACCAGCGATTAGTTTTTACAAGAAAATGCTTGCCGGAAAGCTCGTTCAAATTCAAAAGCGTGTGTTCGAAATTCTTCAACAGTTGGAAGCCGGTGTCGATTTACAACTAGGCAATTGGATGG
>JAIXTU010000402.1 GCA_027483785.1 Flavobacterium sp. | reverse complement strand
GTTTTTGGACAGATAAAAATACTTGCTAAAAAAATCTCAAAAAAGCTGTAACATTTTCTGCGGCGCAGCGTCTATTCCACATCATCAATCAAATCAATCTTCATGAAATCACTCGTACTAGGGCTATTTCTGCTCGTATCCACTGCTTTGTTTTCACAGAATAATCCGGTAAAGATTACTGTAAACACGCCGTTATCAAATCAATCTTGCGAAAAAGACGAAGAACTTCGAACGGTTACGCTGGCTCGTGCCGACGGTTCTTCGCCCATCATTTTTAACGTGCTCGGCTGTAAAATCGAACGCGAACTAAACCTCGAACCCGGCAACTACGTCATCGATGTTACCGCACTCGACAGCCCCATTCAATCGCAAAAATTTACCGTAAAGGCCGGCGATACCAACATTACCTTACCCGACCTGAAACTCGAAACCAAAACACAACAACTCGCCGAAGTTACCATCACAGCCAGACAAAAGAAATTCATTAAAATCGATCCCGATAAAACAACCGTAAACGTAAAAGACAACGGCATGCTTAATTCCGGAAACGCTATGGATGCCGTTCGACGCATTCCCGGCGTAGTGAAATCGCCCGGCGGCGGACTCACACTCAACGGTCGCGGTGTTCAAATTTACATCGACGGCGCGCCAAGCACACTTACCGGTCAAGATCTGGAAAATTACCTGAACAGCTTGCCCGCTGGCGCTATCGAAAAAATCGAACTCATTTATAACCCAGGCGCTGCATTCGACGCTAATGCCAGCGGCTCTATCATTAATATCGTTACCGCTTCGCGAAAAATGAAAGGCGTGAATGCTAGTTTTAACGTCAATTACAATTTCAACGAATACCAAAAACCGAGTCCGCAGATTCTCTTGAACGGAAAAGTCAACGAAGTAAGCTGGCAAACCATGTTCGGTGTCAATTATATCGAAGGCGAAAACCAAAACAACAGTACGCAAACGTTTACCACTTTAACGCCTCCGGTAACGCTCGATCAGAAGAATTTTACCCAAACTATCAATCGAAATCTATACTGGAGAACCGGACTAAACTATAGAATCAACGACAAATCGAACTTGTTGTTCAATTACAACATGTCGGCTTCTAACGACGATAATTACAATACAAACACAGCTACAGGCAACGGAATCAACTTCTTAAATAGAGGTCTTACCGAAGAAAAAACAAATTTTCACGAGGCTAGCGCGCAGTATAAACGCAAACTCGACACCATTGGAAGTACCGTTGATGTGATCGCGTACGGAAATTACTTTGGAAGAACGCCCGTAAATCAATCTGTTTCCGAAGAAGCTGCAACGCGCACGTTCAACAACAGCGACCTGAATTTCGACCTGTACAACTACTATTTGAAATACGATTTTAATTTACCGATCACGAAATTAAAACTCAACTTTGCAACGGGTGGTAAATTCAATCACCTCAAAGTAACCAACTTCGGACAGTATAATTTCGAAAGTCCAAACGAAGATGTCTTCGATAACGGAACGTTCAGCGATGTTATCGACTTCAACTACCTCGAAACCAATCTCGCGTTTTATGCACAAGTTACCAAAAGCATCAAGAAATTTTCGTTCACTGCAGGCTTGCGTTTCGAAGATTTCAACGTAACGCGAAATGCATCGACCGTTGCCAACGAAATCAAGTTTACCAACACGAATTTATTTCCGAGTGTTTCGTTAAACTATCGATTCACCGATCAAATTAACCTCAACTCAACGTACAACAGAAAGGTAAATCAGCCCGGTTACACCAACATCGATCCAAACAACAACTCGCTCTTTAATCGCTACAACGCCAGCGAAGGAAACCTGCTTTTAGCTCCCGTTTTCTTCGATAATTTTAGCGCTACGATTTCCGCTTTCGATTACATTCAGTTGGGCGTAAATTACAGCGTTTCGAAAGATGCAAACCAATTTGTCATTGCCGCCGAACCGGGCGAACTCGTTGCCAACAGAACGTTCGTGCAAATCGATCGGTTTAAAACGTTCTCTTCTTACATCAATTTCCCGATTCCTTTAGACTATATTTTTAAAGGAAAAAATGAGTTTAATGCACGCATGGCAAATCCAGATAAAATGAACTACATCTACGCCAATATTGCCTACCAAAAAACAACAACCGACGGATTTTCAACGGGTTTTAAAAACGATGGAGTTTTTACGTACGGCGGTCAAGCGCAAATTCAATTGCCTTACAATATCGTTTCGACACTTAACTATTTTTACGTTCCTACAGGAATTTGGGAAATTTACAAAGTCACCGAACCTATTCAACAATTCGATATTTCGCTCAATCGCGATTTTATGAACAAGCGTCTAAAATTGGGTGTTCACTGCTTCGATTTGTTTAACATCAACAAAACAACAGCTTTGATTCCCGGCGAAAACATTCGCTCTACGTTTTACGAAAAGCGCGACTCTCGTGTTTTCCGAATCTCGCTAACTTACAACTTCGGTAACCTTAAATTACAGAAAGAAAACACCGATATCAACACCGATAAAATCAATACTGGAGGCGGTTTGTTGAAATAATTGCGTTGTTTTTTGGGCAGCTTTTCCCGCTTTTCATTGCAAGTAAAGTTGTTTGGGCAGCTTCGGTTTGGGCAGTAAAGTAGCTTCCGCTGGTCGCTCTTTACAGCCCAACCTCAGTTTGCCCAAACGGCCTTTACTTTTCATTGCAATCGGGGCTGCGGCAACCGTTCTAAAAAAATTTGGCGCGCTATTTGTATTTCTGTCATCATCAATCTCATCAATCATGTTAAAACGATTTTTCATTCTGTGTTCCGGTGCCGACCGTCAGCTGCTCGATACATGCAGCGAAGGCGAACAAACCAAATACGTGGGAATTGGCGCCACCGTTTTTTTTACAGCTGTAATGGCATTTCTTGCCGCTACTTATGCACTTTTCACGGTTTTCGATAGCATTTATCCGGCCGTAATCTTTGGTTTGGTTTGGGCTTCGCTCATTTTTAATCTCGATCGCTACATTGTTTCTACACTCAAAAAACGCGAGAGCTTTACCAACGAAATTCTACAAGCCGTTCCGCGACTCGTGCTGGCGTTAATCATCGCAGTCGTAATTTCAAAACCACTCGAAATTAAAATCTTCGAAAAAGAAATCGACGCGGTTTTGCTATCCGAACAAAATAAACTCGCACTTCAAAACAAAAAAGAAGTACAAACATATTTTGCGGCAAATCTGAATGATAACAAAGCCGAAACCGACAGTCTGAAAGCGCAACTTGCAGCCAAAGAAAAAGAAGTTAACGATTTGTACAGCACT
>JAIXTU010000270.1 GCA_027483785.1 Flavobacterium sp. | reverse complement strand
CCTTACTCGTTGGTGGAATATCACCAAAATTAAGGTTGTTGAAAAATTGAAATTGTTCTCTAATTTCGCCGCCAAAGGAAATTGTTGCTCTTTTCGATAAGGCTATATACTTCAATTTATTGAGCCCTTTTTTTTGAAGTGTATCTCTTTTTAGATAGCTAAAATCGTCATTGTAGCGTGGATTTGAAATGGGATTGGTTTGACCATTACATACCAGTATTCTAGTTGCGAACATCAATAAGATACTATATTTTTTCATCGATTAATCGTCATAAATGATAGCGGCAACTAATTATTTCCAGTGAAAATTACAGGTTGCATTTTCTATTTTCTTCAACTTAAGTAAAAAAGGATATCAGCCTTTTAGTTAGTTCTTCTGGTTGCTCATCGGCAATCCAGTGTCCGGCTTTAGGAATTGAGCCACCAGACACATCTTCAGCTAATTGTTGCCACCCCAGTACCATAAAATGACCTGCGCCATTATCGCCACCTAGAGCTAAAACGGGTATTTTGAGTTTCGTTTTTGAAGTTTCCGCAAAATGCTCTGTATCGGCAAAAACAGCAGCGAAATGAGCAAAACCAGCTTTTAATGCACCGGGCTTTTGAAGTTGTCGGACATAGATTTCAAAATCTTCTTGCCCAATAGCATCGGGATTATAACTCCAGTGCCAGAAATACCAAGACAATAATTCGCGCTCGCGACCCATTATAAACTGAACGGCTACTTCTGGAACGGTAAAAAAAGCTAATTGCCATGCTTGCCAATCTGGAACCGGTTTTAAACCATATTCGTATCCGAAACCGGGAGGTGTATATTCAATAAAGCATGCTTTTTTTATTAAATCAGGAAATTGTGCAGCTAAAGAATAGGCAACGCCTCCGCCATGATCATACCCAACCAAATAAATTTCATTTAATTTTAAAATGGCGATCAGCGCCTGAATGTCTTTAGCTAAATTTTCTTTTTCATAGCCAGTTGGCGTTATTGATGAGCCTCCCATGCCACGTAAATCTGGTGCTATTACTAAATAGTGCTTAGCTAATTCTGGTATGATTTTTCGCCACATGTGCGAGTGCTGCGGAAAACCGTGAATAAGAAGTAAAGGCTCTCCTGAACCAGATTGAATAAAAGATTGATTGATATCTCCAATTCTTAAAGTGTGGTATTCTATTTTATTTTCCATTGATTTATTTATTTTATTGAAAACAGGTCGAATCAATAATTCCGAAGTATTCTCTGAAACCTGTTAGTTTTTGCTTTGCCACCGTTAGTATGATTGCGTTAAAGCCGCGATAAACGTATTTTCCAGATATAGTTCCGCTTGAATTAAAGAGAAAAGCATATTGGTTTTCGGTGTTGATTAATTCAATTTCTGTAAACTCTAGTTGGTTATTCTTTAATTCTCTCTCTGCTATTAATTCCAACAGTTTAATTCTTGCAGCATTACCTGCGAATATTCCTAACAGCGGATGCGAGAAGTTATTAAAGTCGCTTTTAAGAAGTAATTTAAAGTCGTTGTAGTTTCCGGTGTTTTCACCCATTTGCCAAGCGTCGAAAGCTTTTTGAGCTAAAATCAAATTGCTTTCATTTTGAGAATTTGTTGCCATCGCTGCTGGTAATAGGTTTACAATTGCGTTTTTTATTTTATCTCCTATCTTTCAATGGGTCCTAATGTTCCATTCCAGTTGCTGTGGTCTTGATATAACTTACCGACAGCTGGTCCTTCGGGTGCTTGCCAATCCTCCATTATTTCTGATGCAATAGAAACCCAGCTCACCATTACCGCTCCTGCCTGAGTTAAGCGCATCATTGCGGCCTGTTCTACTAAATTTTCATCGGTTCCAGAAGCATCCACAACAACATAAACTTCATAGCCATTCCTTAGTAAGTCGAGAGAAGTTTGGAGTGTACAGTTGTCAATTGAAATACCAGCGATTATGATTTTTTTTCTACCCGATTTCTCTAGAAAATCTCGAAACGACTTTTCAGTCCACGCACTCGGAGCATGTCTAGCTAATATGGGAGCCGTAGGTAAATGCTTTTTTAAGAGGGGATAGAATTGTCCTCTAAAGTCGCCCTCGTCTCCCAATATTACAGTTGGTAATTTAAATATTGAACCCATTTTCGCTAGCGCCGTCACATTGTGATTGTATAAATTTTTCTCTATCGTTTTTAAACCTGGGTCGAATCCTGTCAGATAATCTACCATTATAAGCGCAGCGTTTGTTTTGGATAGTTTAAACAGATACTTACTTTCTTTTGAGCTGTTATCTGAATCGATTTTTGTCTTTGAATGATTAGTTTCAGAATTACAACTAAGCATGAAGAGCGAACAAGCGAAAAGGATGGTGCAGTAAATATTTTTCATAATTTTTTTTTCCACTTATGCCAATCTTTATACCATGTTTTAACTTAAAGAAAATCCCTGTGTTTACGGGGGTTACATTGCTGTTCAGGTTTTAGTTGACCTCCAAAAAACCTAAAAAAGAAATTTTTTTTTAGAGTTTTTAGAGTAATTAGATGTTTTATCATTTATCTTATCTTTGTCTTGTTCTTACCAAGCAATTTTCTCCCATGAAGCAATTTTTCACTTTGCTTCTTTTATTCTGCTTTTTTCCTCTGCTGGCGCAATCCGACAAGTTAATTCAGAAAAAAGATAGTTTATATGCCGCCCTTCGGAAATCAGCGCCCGACACCACTCGCGTGTCTATTTATTTGAATTTGAGTTACGCCTACGCTAAAATCAATAAAGACAGTATTTTGCCTTTAGCGATAAAAGCTAAAGATCTAGCCAAATCGCTTCGTTACCTGCGTGGCGAAGCCGAGGCTAATCGACAAATAGGTAAGCAATATTCGCTTTTAGGTAATTCGGAATTGGCACTTTCGCATTTGGAAACCGCGGCACAGCAGTTTCAACAAGCAAATTATGCACAAGGAACTGTAGCCACTTATATTGTTTTTGCCGATTATTACGAGAAGAAGGGAAAATTAGAATCTAGCAAACGCTATCTTATGCTTGCTGAACAATTATCTAAGAAAATTCGCTATTTCAAAGGGGAAGCAAACGTAGTTCGACGCATAGGAGGTTTGTATTTACAGCAGTCTAAATACGATAGTGCTCAAGTTTATCACTTCAAATCTTTGAAGATCGCTTCTAAAAATAAGTATTTCGAAGGCATTGCCCTGGCGCAAAACCATATTGCAGTAGTTTACGATATGCAAGGGAACTCAAAAAAAGCTTTGGAGTATTATCAGCAAGCACTAATGACAGCCAAAGCACACGATTTGGTATCCTTACAAGGAACGATTTTAAATAATATTGGTATCATTTATCAAAATAAAGGCGCTTTATTGAAGGCTTTGGAATACCAAAACAAGGCCTTGCAAATAGGTGAGAAGCTCAATTTTCCGCAATTGGTTGCACATGCTACTTCCAATATTAGTAGTATTCAAACTGAATTACAGAACACCGATAAAGCCATCGAATTGCAAAACAAGGCCGCCAGTATAAATAAAGGACTCGATGAAATAGGGACTTTGAAAGATAACTTATTAGACTTAGCGCTCATTCATTTTAAGAAAGAAGAGATAAAACAAGCGGAACTAACAGCCAGAAAAGCGCTCATAATCGCAAAACAAACTAACGATTTACGCACTCAGTCAGGCGTTTACGAACTACTCGCCAATATTGAAAAAGAGAAAGGAAATTTTGAACGTGCACTTTTTTATACCGATACCTTTCGAAATATTCGAGATTCCATCCATTCCATTCAGAAATTTAAAACTACAGCCGAACTAGAAGCAAAGTATCAAAATGAGTTAAAACAAACCAAGATCAACTTACTTCAAAAAGATAACTTGTTACAGCAAGCAAATATTGAACAACAAAGTACACTAAAACAGTATTTTATCATCGTACTTGCGCTGTTATCTGTGATTGT
>JAIXTU010000029.1 GCA_027483785.1 Flavobacterium sp. | reverse complement strand
CAACAGCCGCTCGTGGCAGGATTTCCGCTGCCATCCTTAGCGCAAAAAGGTGCTAAAATAAACGATCGTTCTTTGGGAAATCCGATTTTTGAGGATGAAATCAGGTTTTTTTGGCGAAGATGGGGAGTTTGGTATGGTTTTTACTAGCGCACGAAAAAAGGAAAAATGGTTTGAGGTGATTTGAAGGTGAGAGAGTTTGTACCTCAAAGGCGGTAGACGTTTGCGGAGCGGGGGGCTGTCAATGTTCTTAGGTTTTCGGAAAAGACTGCAAATTGACAATCATCAAAACAAATGCAAGAAGAACAATTGTCCAAATAACTTTTCTATAAAAGGATTTTTTCTTTTCAGCTTCTTTACTCCAATTCGCTTCTATTTCTGAAAATCTTCCGTTGTAGTTTTTTCTGTTGTAAAATCTCAAGCCAAAAAATGCAAACAAACAAAATACAAGAAGTGGTAAGATTAGCTTTTGTAATGGAATAAACAATAGCGTTATAAACAACCATAAATTTACAATAAACAAATATTGTACAATTGTTACATAAGTTATCACTCTCTCTTTTTCTATTGCACTAAATTTTTCAGTGAACAAATAATAATTGTAATCGAGTATTTTTTTCATATTTAAATGTCGCGTTGTGAATGGTTAATTCTAACAGTCTGAAAACTAAAATAGGCACTAAGTTGGAAAAACGTCAGCCGAATGTAAGCAAAAATGTTGGTAGAAGTACAAATACTCACTAACCCTCTTCGGCTGTGTATTTACCAAACCCATGTTCTTGTTGCATAACCAATAACCAGCTCTTAAAAATACGCCTAAATCTTTTTGCCGTTACTGTATTTTTTTGAGCATTTAATTACTACCCTTTTGCAAAAACCTTTTACGAGACAAAAGAAGCTTTTTCAGCCATTTGAATTTTAGCGCTTCGGGAAAGCAAAGCGCAATAACAATGCCTTAAATCTGCTTATTTGAGGTTAGTTTTTGGAAGTACTTTGAGAAATTAGGCTTTAGGATGATGTTATGCAGCAGCTACCGCTGTTGGCAGCTAGGCTTTTTTTAGTTATGTCTCCTTCGCCTGCAATTACTTAAAACAAAAAAGGGAACAAATGTCCCCTTTTAGCTATGCAGTTAAAATTACTGTTGACGCTGTAATTTGTGAATTCCTATCTTTTACTTGATATTCTCGTCTTACAATTTCTAATTTTTTATTCATAGAAGAAATTGCAGAAATATGATTAGCCTCAATAAGGTAGGACACTTTGTTCTGAGCTTTTGATTTTGCTTTGAATTCTTCTGTTTTACTTATTTTTTTAATCATAACTATATAATATAGAGATTATGTTCGAATATACGAAATTCAAGCAAAGGTAAAGCATTGTTTTCTAAATTTGAACCGTTCTCATCAAAAAGTATCAAATTGCCTTGATAAGCTGCTAAAATCAAAGGTTTATTAAAGGAGATATTCGCTTCTGTTGCGTCAAGAATAATCATCCCGTTTGCTTTCTTTTCTTTAATCAGATCTTTTGAACTTACTTCTGCTACCCATATAAACTTGGGCATTGAAGTTTCAAGCAGAATTCCTTTCAAATCATCGTTGAAGGTTTCATTTCTAGCTATATCATCCTTAAATGACCTGCTGGAGGCTAGATAAAATCTTAGTAAAATATTACTGTTGTTTATCACAGGAACAGGTCCGTTTGTTATAAAATTTATTACATAATTTTTTGCTTCAAACGCCTCTAAGTATATCTTAGGATACAGTGGTGCAATGAAATATGTGATTTCACAATTATGCCACGCTATGTCATCGTAGTGAATAGCAGGATTGTCTATGGATGCCTTCTGATACACGGGTTGATTATCATCGATAAACACCAATTTCTTTTTAATAGAATCAAAATCGTATAACTCAATTGCACTTGCTGGATCTGAAACGATAGGTAAGATATTATCTATCTCATTGTTTTGAATACTTTCGCGACCAATTCCAAGTAAAGCGTGTCCAATACTCCCGCCCTGAATAGCGATTACTAAAGGTATTCCGCTTTCTATGTAGCAACTTAACAACCTTTCAAATTGACCTACATATTGCGCTTTACTATAAATTTTCACACCAAAACCAAATTCCCTCAATGCGTATGCCATTTGAGTAATATTTAAACCTTTTGATGGGATTTGTCTTTCAGAAGAAACTTTGTTTAGAGTATTAATGATTTTTGAAGGCAAAACAGGCTGATAATCAGAATACTTATTGCTAAAATATTCCATAATTGCCCATAAAGTTGTTTCAGCACAACTCATAGTCTCGGTGTCTTGAGAAGAATGTGGGAAACCTTTGACTGTAAATTTAAGACCATTTGCTGTGGTATGAAACTTACTTATACATAAACTTAAATCATTACTTACCAATAAAAGTGGAGAGATAATGCTTCTTCCTATGATAAAAGGATTTGTAGGTCTTAAAACAACAAATCCACGATATTTTTCTTGAAGTTTAGAATGCTTTTCCTTATCCCAAAAATCGTTGCTCTCAATTGAACCTTCAAAGAATGATAATCTTATACCATTCCTTTTGTAATTAGGAAGTTTTGAGGAATAATAATGATAGTAACTGTCTCTGTAAACTTTGTCTACATAATCAGTTTCTGCTAAAATGAAGGTGTTGGGTTTGAATTTATCAAAATGTGGTTTTACAAGTTTAGTGTAAAGCACGCCTGTTAAAGTTTCGCTTATACTGAATTCATCTTGTAATAACTTCTTGATTAATTCTTCTCCATTTGAAATTGGTTCTATGTATGTTGAAATACTCATAATTTGTTTTCTTCAAATGCCCAAAGGAAATGTTCAAATTTGTGTTATAATTGGAAAGACAATTTGCTTTTTTTGTGTAGATGATTTTTAGCCTTGCTGCCAACTTGAAAATTGACGAAATTCCAACACTTTCCTCAATTTCAAAAACAACAATAAACCATTTATTTACGGCACTTTGCGTTTAAAAAGTTTCACGTATCATATATGTATTAAAATGGATACTCGTTTCGTTTATTGCATTAGTGTGTATAATGAAATAACTTTTTTAAATTACGCTAATTTAAGCAATTCCCTCCTCCAAAAACTACCTACTTATAGGTATTTTTCCACCAAACGTTAGTAACTTATTTCCTAGCCCCGATTGCAGCGGCAGCCCGGAGAAAAAGACGCTTGTTTGAACCGTGCGGAAAACGGCGACGCAAGAAGCCGGATGAAGCGCGTGTGAAAACAGCGTGTTTTTTGAGGACTACAGCGGAAAGCGGGATTAGCTTCTAAAAACCGATATTCTCTTGAAAATAATTGCTACATGCCGTGGCTGAAAGAGCTAAAAATGGCTTGTTTTAGACTACCTTTGCGCAAATTTTTTAAAAATGCTTACAGTAAACGACGTATCGGTTGAGTTTGGTGGAACTACGCTTTTTAGCGACGTTTCGTTCTCCATAAATGAAACCGATAAAATTGCCTTGATGGGGAAAAATGGCGCAGGAAAATCGACACTTTTGAAAATTCTTGCCGGCGAACGCAAACCCAGCAGCGGCAGTTTATCGATGCCCAAAGATACGGTAATTGCGTACCTTCCGCAGCATTTACTCACGCAAGACAACTGTACGGTTTTTGAAGAAACATCGAAGGCATTTTCGGAAATTTTCGCCATGCGCGACCGTATCGAAGCCATTAATAACGAGCTTACCGTGCGAAACGACTACGAATCGGATGCCTACATGAAATTGATTGAGGAAGTAAGCGACCTCAGCGAAAAATTTTACGCCATTGAAGAAATAAACTACGAAGCCGATGTGGAAAAAGTACTCCTCGGCCTGGGCTTTGTTCGCGATGATTTTAACCGAAAAACCAGCGAATTTTCGGGCGGCTGGCGCATGCGCATTGAATTGGCAAAACTGTTGTTGAAAAAACCCGATTTGATTTTGCTCGATGAGCCTACAAACCACATGGATATTGAAAGTATTCAGTGGTTGGAAGATTTCTTGGTAAATGCTGCTAAAGCCGTTGTGGTTATTTCGCACGATAGAGCGTTTATCGACAACATCACCAACCGCACCATCGAAGTAACCATGGGCCGTATTTACGATTACCGCGCAAAATATTCGCATTACCTGGAACTGCGAAAAGACCGCCGTGCGCATCAGCAAAAAGCCTACGACGAACAGCAAAAAATGATTGCTGAAAACATGGAATTCATCGAGCGATTTAAAGGAACGTACTCGAAAACGTTGCAGGTACAATCGCGCGTGAAAATGCTGGAAAAGCTAGTCTTGGTTGAAGTGGATGAAGTTGATAATTCGGCACTGAAAATAAAATTTCCGCCGGCACCGAAAAGCGGGCAATATCCGGTGGTGGTAACCGATTTGGAGAAAAAATACGGCGATCACATAGTGTTCAAAGGCGCTAATATGGTGATTGAACGCGGACAAAAAGTGGCGTTTGTAGGTAAGAATGGTGAGGGGAAATCGACCATGATAAAAGCCATCATGAAGGAGTTTGCACCGGACAGCGGAGCCGTAGAAATAGGTCATAATGCTATGATTGGTTATTTTGCCCAGAATCAGGCGGCTTTATTGGACGAAAATGTGAGTATTTTCGAAACCATCGACCAGATTGCGATAGGCGATATTCGCACGCAAATCAAGAATTTGTTAGGTGCGTTTATGTTTCACGGCGACGATATTACCAAAAAAGTGAAAGTACTCTCGGGTGGCGAACGCACGCGCTTGGCAATGATTAAACTCTTACTTGAACCCGTGAATTTGCTGATTTTGGATGAACCTTCGAATCACCTTGACATGAAAACCAAGGACATCATCAAAGAAGCGTTACGCGATTTTGAAGGAACTGTTATTTTAGTTTCGCACGATCGTGATTTCTTAGACGGCTTGGCCACGAAAGTTTTCGAATTTACCAACAAACGCGTCGTGGAACACTTCGAAGACATCAACGGATTTTTAGCAGCAAAGAAATTGGAGAAATTGGCAGCGTTGTAGGTGAAGAGGAGAAGTACTTTGGTTTTTTAGAAGTTAGAAGTTAGAAGTTAGAAGCTAAACTCGAATCGTTATTACTTTACGATAATTCATTGTGTGATGCTTTAGAAAGAGAAGCGTTGTGGACATTGTGGGAAACTTTGGGGAACTTTGTGCTACTATTTTAGAGGCTAGAAACTAGAAGCTAGAAGCTAGACTTCGTGTCATTTACACTTTACGATAATTCATTTTGTAAAGCTATTGAAAGAAAAGCGTTGTGGCCATTGTGGAAAACTTTGAGGAACTTTGTGCTATTGTTTTTAGAGAAGCTAGAAACTAGAAGCTAGAAGCTAGATTTCGTGTCATTTACACTTTACGATAATTCATTGTGTGATGCTGTAGAAAAAGAAGCGTTGTGGACATTGTGGGAAACTTTGGGGAACTTTGTGCTCCCTTTGTAAATTAGAATCAAAGCTCCAATTGAACTCCGTAAATCGTTAATGCGCCGTCGTTGCGGTCGTTGTCTTCGGCGAGATAGAAATGATGCGTAGTTTCGGAGCTTTTGTAACAGCTTATTCCTTCGAATTTATGTTCTCGGGAAACAATTTGAGTGTACCGCACTTCAAGCGAATCGATTTTTAAAACACCAAGCAAACTTCCACCAATTTCGCCGTCTAAGTACGTTGAATCGGACGCTTCTGCAGCAGCAGTAAATACGATAAAGTCGTTGCAAACACACGCGTCGGTAAAGGTAAAATCGAGGTCGTTGAAATGCAATTGAATAGCGCGTTCTGTGATAATTTCAAAGGAACCGTTGGTTAATTTACGTGCTTTAAAAACGCGATTTTGTTTCATCGGTCCGTTGCCGCGATTGAAGATGTAATACGTATCGTCGTGTTTGCAAAGCGCTTCCAAATTCAAATCGTCTTCTGCGATACCGCGATTGCTAACGGCATCGTACAACAAACATTCGCTGCTGATGGCAAGATTTTCGAGAGCGGCAAACGAAGTTTTTATCTTTCGTTTTTCTTTGGAACCACTGCCGTAGAGGTGAATTCCTTCTGCATCTGCATAAATTATTTCGTAATCGCGTTTGTGTTTTTTCTCGACCAAATGTTGCGCGTTTTCGATGGTGGGAATCGACTCGTAGGTAAAATTCGACGGATTAATTTTGAAGAGAAAATCGGAATTATCGCTGATGCAGAAAAGATAATCGTTGAGCCAGAGTAAACCGGATGACGAGTGAATTCCGGAAATCGTACCTTTTTTCTCGATAGTTGTAAATTTCATAACGTCGACTTTTCTATGCTTGATTAAACGAACTGTAGTTGCAAAACGGTTTCAAATGTAAAGTAGGATTTGAAGTTTGATGCGCCTCTTAATATCGATTTATGAAATTTGACAAGGCGAGTGCATGGCTAGAACACTATCTTTGCCCGATTTTTAATGCTATGAAGAAATATTTTGCAGAGTTTGGTTACAACTTGAAACTGGCGTATCCGGTAATGCTGGGCATGGTTGGACACACCTTAATTTCCATCACCGACAATATTATGGTGGGAAAGTTGGGAAGCACGGAACTTGCGGCCGTTTCGTTGGGAAATAGCGTGATTTTTATCGCGATGTCGCTCGGAATCGGATTTTCGACGGCTATTACTCCTATCGTTGGCGCTGCCGATGCTGCGAACGACAAAACCACTTTGGTAAAAGCGCTCAAACAAGGCTTGTTGCTGTGTAGCGTACTTGGTGTTTTGCTTTTTGGTGTCGTTTTTCTTTCGAAACCATTGTT
>JAIXTU010000157.1 GCA_027483785.1 Flavobacterium sp. | reverse complement strand
AAGAAGTATCCGCTTTTTATGTATCAGTATTCGGGTCCGGGTTCGCAGCAAGTAAGCAATAGCTGGAATGATTACGACGATTTTTGGTTCAAAATGTTGGCGCAGCAAGGCTATATTGTTGTTTGTGTTGATGGTCGTGGTACCGGATTTAAAGGAGCTGTGTTCAAAAAATGTACGCAAGGCGATCTCGGAAATTTGGAAGTTCAAGATCAGATTTTTGTAGCGAAAACCTTAGCGAAATACGAGTACATCGACTCAAGCCGCATTGGAATTTTTGGCTGGAGCTACGGCGGATTTATGTCGGCAAACTGTTTGCTCAAAGGTTCCGACATCTTCAAAATGGCTATTGCAGTGGCACCAGTAACCAATTGGCGTTTTTACGATTCGATTTACACGGAACGCTATTTGACTACACCGCAAGAAAATGCGAAGGGTTACGACGATAATTCGCCGATAAATTTTGTGAAGCAATTGAAAGGAAAGTTTTTGTTGATTCACGGAACAGCCGATGACAACGTGCATGTACAAAACTCAATGCGCATGATTGAAGCTTTGGTACAAGCCAACAAGCAATTCGATTGGGCGATTTATCCCGATAAAAATCACGGTATTTACGGAGGCATGACCCGTATACAGCTTTACAATAAAATGACAGACTTTATTAAGAATAATCTTTAACCAACCAATTTACAATATGGAAATGACTAGTCAACAAAGCGCATCGAAACATCCAAAAGGTCTTTGGGTTCTGTTCGGTACCGAAATGTGGGAGCGCTTTAACTTTTATGGAATGCGTGCGATATTAACCTTATTTATGGTGAATTCGCTAATGATGAAAGAAGAAGATGCATCTATTATTTACGGTGGATTTCTGGGACTTTGCTATTTAACACCAATGCTTGGTGGATTTATTTCCGATCGCTTTTTTGGAAATAGAAATTGTATTATGCTTGGCGGAATAATGATGGCTATTGGGCAATTATTACTCTTTTTTAGTGCCAGTGTTTTTGATGCTAACTTAAGTTTGGCAAATACGTTAATGTGGACCGCTTTAGGAATAATTGTTTTTGGAAATGGATTTTTTAAACCGAACATCTCGTCTATGGTTGGTAGCTTGTATCCGAAGCAAGAAAAATCGAAGCTAGATACTGCATTTACTATTTTTTATATGGGAATTAATATTGGCGCTTTCCTTGGCCAGTTTATCTGTCCGCTTATTGGAGATGTAAAAGATAGTGGAGGAATTCGCGATGTTCATGCATTTAAATGGGGATTTTTAGCGGCTTCCATAGCAATGATTTTAGGAACTGCAATTTTCTTTTTTCTTAAGAATAAATATGTTGTTACTCCAGAAGGTAAGCCTATCGGCGGAAAACCATCGGCTACTGATGCTGGAGATTATGAAGAAGGCGAATCTCAAAAAGCACAATTTTCAACCACAGCTATCCTAATTGCGCTAAGTGTATTTGCTGCTGTTTTCTTTCTATTCTATTTCAATACAAATAGCGATAACATCGTAAAATTATACATCTATCCTTTTATTTATGGAAGTGGTGTAGCTCTTGCAACGTTGATACTTTTAGATAGTACGCTTACAAAAGTAGAAACACAGCGAATTTGGGTAATTTACATCATGTCGTTTTTTATCATTTTCTTCTGGGCAGCGTTTGAGCAAGCGGGTTCATCGTTAACGTTTATAGCCGATAACCAAACCGATAGAAACATTTTTGGTTGGGATATGCCGCCATCGATGGTTCAAATTTTTAATGGACTATTTGTTGTAATTTTTGCTTTCCCGTTCAGTATTTTATGGGATAAATTGAGAGCAAAAAACATTGAGCCATTGTCGACAGTAAAGCAATCCATCGGATTATTGCTTATTGCAGTTAGTTATTTCATCATAGCGAATAATGTAAAAGATTTAGGTAATTCAGGATTGTTGGCGATTAAATGGTTGATTTTGTTATATCTAATTCAAACGTTTGCTGAGTTGTGCTTGTCGCCAATTGGTTTATCGTTGGTTGGAAAACTAGCTCCTAAGCGATTTGCTTCTTTGGCATACGGGGTGTTCTTCATTTCTAGTGCCGCTGGATATGCCTTATCCGGAACTTTAGGTTCGATACTGCCTGCAACAGGTGATAAGTTCAAGAAAGCAACCGAACTTGGAATTGATTTACAAGGTGTTTTAGACAAGTCGGTTACGCCAACTGCCGAGCAACTACAATTATTGGAAACTAATCAAATAAGCGCTATATATCCAACTTTTGCTGGATTTGAGATTCAGAATCTCTACGATTTCTTTATGGTGTTTGTCGTGCTTTGCGGACTTGCAGCCTTGTTATTGTTTTTGTTAACGCCAGCTATTAAGAAAATGATGAACGGTGTAAGATAAACGATATCTTTAACTCATCAAATAAAGCTGCCTCGCGCAGCTTTTTTGTTTTAAAAAGAACTCATTTTCATAAAAATGTTTCAAAAAACACAATTTGTTTTAAAATGTTGTATTTTGTTGAAAAATTTGAAAAACTACTGTGCTCTCTTACTTTTGCCAAAATTTTGATTTATGGAAAACCAGCAACTGCAACAAATTGCCGAACAATTCCCTTTGCCTGCCTATGTGTACGATAGCGAGAAAATTATTGCACAATACAACAGGTTACAGCAAGCGTTTTCGAAGATTGAACACTTGCGTATTAACTATGCTGTGAAGGCACTGTCTCATACAGCCATCATTAAATTGTTTAAGAGTCTTGGTGCGGGTTTAGATACTGTTTCCATTCAAGAAGTGCAATTGGGTTTGTACGCCGGAATGCAACCCGAGCAAATCATTTTTACACCTAATGGCGTATCGCTCGTCGAAATCGAGCACGCTGCCGCTTTAGGTGTTCAAATAAACATCGATAATTTGTCGATTCTCGAGCAGTTCGGAGCCAAACATCCGCAGCATCCGGTTTGTATCCGTATTAATCCGCATGTGATGGCAGGTGGTAACAGCAATATTTCCGTCGGACATATAGACAGTAAGTTCGGTATTTCCGTTCATCAGTTGCCGCATGTGTTGCGAATTGTGCAAAACACAGGCATGCACATTAACGGCGTGCACATGCATACCGGTTCGGATATACTCGATATCGAAGTGTTTTTGTATGCAGCCGAAATTTTATTCGATACGGCAAGACATTTCCCGAATTTGGATTTCCTCGATTTTGGAAGCGGTTTTAAAGTGCCGTACAAAAAAGGAGATATCGAAACAGATATCGAAGAACTAGGCCGCAAGCTCAGCAAACGCTTTTTTCAATTTCAAAAGGAGTACGGAAAGCCGCTAACTTTGGCATTCGAACCCGGAAAGTTTCTCGTAAGCGAAGCGGGAACGTTTTTAACGCGTGTAAATGTGGTGAAACAAACCACATCGACAGTTTTTGCAAGCGTTGACAGTGGTTTTAATCACCTAATTCGGCCGATGCTTTACGGTTCGCAACACCACATTCGCAATGTTTCCAATCCGAAAGGAAAGGAACGTTTTTACACGGTTGTGGGCTACATCTGCGAAACCGATACGTTTGCTACCAACCGACGCATTAGCGAAATTCATGAAGGCGACGTTTTGGCTTTTCACAACGCAGGTGCATACTGTTACAGCATGTCGTCGAACTACAACTCACGATACAAACCTGCCGAGATTTTGATACATAAAGGCCAACCGTATTTGATAACAAAGCCGGAATCGTTTGAAGATCTGATTCGAAATCAGGTGGAAATTGATTTGTAACTCATTTATGTAGGAAATTACAGCGGAAAAATACCCGAAAAATACCTATAAGTAGGTATTGATTTGTTGGGAAATAGATAGATTTTTGAATTCCATTTTGTTTGTGGAACTACTTAAGTAGTATAGGGGTTAGGCCGCTTTGCAAGAGCGGCCTATTTTTTTGTTGTTTTATACCCATTGGACTCAATTCATGACTTTTGGTTACGTCTTGTTTCGCAACAGCGATTGCAAAAGCAAGCGTACGAACTTAAAAGCGTACAACAGCACGCAGGCTTTTAGCGACCAACGGAAGCTGAAAGACGCTTAGCTGTTGTAGCTTTTTAGAAGTACCTTGACTTGGAAAGCGCGGTGGCCGGCATCTTGATTCAACTAAAAGCGCGCCGGCCAGTTGCCCAAAAAATCATAAAAATAGTTTACATGCCGCTTCGAATGGCTTCGACGGGATCGAGTCTCGATGCCGTAAATGCCGGTACAATACCTGCGATTAGTCCGATGATGACGGCGAGAGAAGTTCCAAGAATTACGTTTCCGAAGCTTAGAACAAATTCGAAATCGGCCACTTTCGACATTACGATGGTGATGATCCAAACTAAAATTAGACCCACGGCGCCGCCAAACAAGCACAAAATGATGGCTTCGAATAAAAATTGAAATAGTATGAATTTGTTTTTTGCGCCCAATGATTTTTGGATGCCAATGAGATTGGTGCGTTCTTTTACAGATACGAACATGATGTTTGCAATTCCAAAACCGCCTACAAGCAACGAGAAGCCAGCGATGAGCCAGCCGCCTAAGTTAAGCATGGCTATAATGCCGTCGAGTAAATCGGTGAATCCGGCTAAGATGTTTATGAAGAAATTATTGATGTCGCCGTCTTTCAATCCGCGGTAGTTGCGCAATTTCATACTCAATTCTTCTTTAAACGCATCGATATCGAGGCCTTTATTTGGTTTTACGATAATTACGTTGGTTTGCCAAGTACCGGAATCGCCGTAAAAGCGTCGGATAAAGTTCACAGGAATAAACGCTGAGCTGTCGTTACTGTCGCCAAACATACCTGCGCCTTGTTTTTTCAACACGCCAATAACCATAAAGCGCTGTCCGTACATTCGGATTTCTTTACCTACTGCATCGGGCGTATCGAACAGCGATTGTGCAATTTCTTCGCCAATAACCACCACGCGTGCGCCGGAATTAGATTCGGCTTCATTGTAGAAACGCCCGGAGGAAAATTCGAGATTTTGGATATCGATAAATTCGTGTGAAACCGGAACAATGTTTACAGAACTTACTTGTTTGTTTTCGAATTTAAGCGTTTGGCGGCCGGTAAAAACCTGAAACGCCATGAGTGCTTCGTCGGCAAGAGCTGATTTTAGATAAGTGTATTCGTCGTATTTTACGTTTGGGAATTGATCGCGCTTCCATTCTGGAATGTCGGAAGGTCCGAAAGAAAACCGCAACAGGTAAATGGTATTTTTATCTAAGGCGCTGAGGTCTTTTTTGATTTTTCGATCGAGCGAATCGACTGCCGCAAGAACCGCAATAATTGAGAAGATACCAATGGTGACGCCCAATAGCGACAAGAACGTACGCAATTTATTGTTCACCAGTGCACTCACGGCAAACGAAAAACTCTCTTTAATTAAACGCAGGTAAACAATCATATGTAAAGGTAGGCATTAGCGTATTTTTTATTGGAGTACTTTTTTAAAAAATTGTTACAGTTTGGTTCCCTATTTTGAACTTCAAAAAGTACTTTTGCAGCTTTTAACACAACACACACATGTCGACTACAAAAATCATCAAAACAGCACTTATTTCGGTGTATTCGAAAGAAGGATTGGCGCCCTTAATTCACGAACTGGCAGCAAACGAAGTTTCATTTTTATCTACTGGCGGAACACAGCAATTCATTGAACAATTGGGTTATACGGTAACGCCGGTTGAAGCCGTTACGGGTTATCCTTCGATTTTAGGCGGACGCGTAAAGACCTTGCATCCGAAAGTTTTTGGAGGTATTCTCAACCGTTCTGAAGTTGCTTCGGATCGAGAAGAAATGGCACAACACGACATTCCGCAGATTGATTTGGTGATTGTAGACTTGTATCCGTTTGAAGATACGGTTGCCTCAGGGGCATCGGAAGCAGATATCATCGAGAAAATTGACATTGGTGGCATTTCTTTGATACGTGCCGGTGCCAAGAATTTTGCCGATACGGTTATTGTTTCAAATATGAGTCAGTATCCGGTTTTACTTGATTTGGTGAAAAACCAGAAAGGTGCTACGGAACTCGACCAGCGCAAGAATTTTGCTTTGGAAGCTTTTCGAGTGACCTCGCACTATGATACAGCAATTGCCAATTATTTTTCGGGTGCTGCCGATCGTTTGCAAGTAGCATTCGATCATAAAATGCCGTTGCGATATGGCGAAAATCCGCACCAGCAAGGAAGTTTTTACGGAAATTTCGATGCGTTGTTTACCAAATTGAACGGTAAAGAATTGTCGTACAACAATTTACTTGACGTTGATGCTGCTGTGAATTTGATTGAAGAATTTAAAGCAGATAAGCCAACGTTTGCCATTCTTAAACACAATAATGCCTGCGGGATTGCTACTGCTGCAACGATATTCGATGCGTATGTTACGGCTTTGGCTTGCGATCCGACTTCGGCTTTTGGTGGTGTGCTTATCGCGAATACGGCAATTGACGAACCTACGGCACAGGAAATCAATAAACTGTTTTGTGAAGTAGTGATAGCTCCGGCTTATGTTGGCGATGCTGTTGCGATTTTGAGCGAAAAGAAAAACCGTATTGTTTTGGTTCAGAAACCGGAAGAACTGGCACAAGTGCAGTACCGCACAGCTTTAAACGGATTGTTGGTTCAAGATCGAAACAACAAAACGGATCAGGCTTCCGATTTGCAAGTGGTAACAAATGTTTCGCCAACGCTGGATCAAATAGACGATTTACTTTTTGCGTCGAAAATTTGTAAGAATACCAAATCGAATACGATTGTTTTGGCAAAGAACGGCGTTTTACTGGCGTCGGGTACCGGACAAACCTCGCGCGTAGACGCACTAAAGCAAGCTATTGAGAAAGCGCAAACTTTTGGGTTTTCGTTGCAAGATGCTGTTATGGCGAGCGATGCTTTTTTTCCGTTTCCCGATTGCGTAGAGATTGCGTATCAAGCTGGAATTACTGCGGTTATTCAACCCGGAGGTAGCATTAAAGACCAATTGAGTATCGATTATTGCAATAGTCAAAATATGACAATGGTATTTACGGGAACGCGTCATTTCAAACATTAATTTATATACCTTTGCTCGTTAAAAAAACTGTAATTTAATCCTTATCATTTCCTATGGGATTTTTCGATTTCATGACCGAGGACATTGCGATAGACCTTGGTACTGCCAACACCCTGATTATTCATAACGACAAAGTTGTCATTGACAGTCCGTCTATCGTAGCACGCGATCGTATTTCTGGGAAAATCATTGCCGTTGGTAAAGAAGCCAACCTCATGCAGGGAAAAACCCACGAGAACATCAAGACGATTCGTCCGTTGAAAGACGGTGTTATTGCCGATTTCGATGCCTCGGAAAAAATGATCAGTATGTTTATCAAGAGCATACCGGCATTGAAAAAGAAAATGTTTACACCTGCCTTGCGAATGGTTGTGTGTATTCCGTCGGGAATTACAGAAGTAGAAATGCGTGCTGTAAAAGAATCGTGCGAGCGCGTTAACGGAAAGGAAGTGTATTTGATTCATGAGCCTATGGCAGCCGCAATTGGTATCGGAGTGGATATCATGCAGCCAAAGGGAAATATGATTGTTGATATTGGAGGCGGAACTACCGAAATTGCAGTAATCGCTTTAGGTGGAATTGTATGCGATAAGTCGGTAAAGATTGCCGGCGACGTTTTCACCAACGATATCGTGTACTACATGCGTACCCAACACAACTTATTTGTTGGAGAAAGTACTGCAGAGAAAATTAAAATTGAAATCGGTGCTGCAGTGGAAGATTTAGAATCGCCACCAGACGATATGTCGGTTCAAGGACGCGATTTGCTCACTGGCAAACCAAAGCAAGTTGAAGTTTCGTACCGCGAAATCGCTAAGGCACTCGATAAGTCGATTCAGCGTATTGAAGATGCGGTTATGGAAACGCTTTCTCAGACGCCACCTGAATTAGCCGCGGATATTTACAACACCGGTATTTATTTAGCGGGTGGTGGTTCGATGTTGCGTGGACTCGACAAGCGTATTTCTCAAAAAACCGATTTGCCTGTTTACATCGCCGAAGATCCACTACGCGCCGTTGTTCGTGGAACGGGTATGGCTTTGAAAAACATCAATAAATTTAGAAGTATCCTGATTAAGTAATTCGGAACTTCTCAATAAAGCAACCGATTTATCAGACTAGCGTCAACAGACACTTATGCAGCAGATATTGAATTTTATCCTTAAAAACAGCCATAAGTTGCTGTTTTTGCTGCTTTTGATAATAGCGCTGTCTCTTACTATTCAGGCACATTCCTATCACAAAAGTAAAGTCATTAGTTCGGCAAATTTCTTGGCGGGCGGTGTTTACGAGCAAATGAATGCCGTGAGCGAGTATTTTAGTTTGAAAGAACGCAACCAAGAACTTGCTATTGAAAATGCACGACTGAAATCTTTGCTTTTTAATTCGGCTGACACCGCAGCATTAAAACTACCCGATACGATTAAAGGAGTTAAGAAAGTGAATGTCATTTTATCGAAAGTGATTCACAATTCGTTCAACGTGCCCGAAAATTACCTGACGCTTAATTCGGGCAGCAAGCAAGGGGTTAAAAGCGATATGGGTGTGATAAACGACCTCGGAATTGTAGGTATCGTTGAGAAAGTGAGTCCGAATTATGCCACCGTACAAAGTATCTTGAACATTAAGTCGAAAATTAACGCCAAGTTCAAGAAGTCCGATCATTTTGGCACTTTAATTTGGAACGGCAAAAACACTGGATATGCCCAATTAATCGACGTGCCGCGTTTGGCGCAGATTAAAAAAGGCGATACGATTGTAACTGGTGCCGACTCCAAAATTTTCCCAGAAAATATTGGTATTGGAACTATCTACAAGATATACATTGACGATCAAACCAATTACTATACACTCGATGTGAAGCTCTTTAACGACATGACGAGCTTGGGTCACGTGTATATCATTAAAACCAAAGATCGCGAGGAGATTTTACAAATAGAGCAAGAAACAGCGCAGCCAAATGAACAGTAATGTTTTATTCAATACGGCCCGATTTATCTTGCTGCTTGCGGCTCAAGTCCTCATTTTTAACAACATTCAGTTTTGGGGCTACCTCAACCCGTATCCGTATGTGTTGTTTATTTTGCTTTATCCGGTAAACGGCAATAAAAATAGCTTGTTAGCAGCGAGTTTTTTCCTCGGATTACTCATCGATATGTTTGCTAATTCGGGAGGAGTTCATGCGGCAGCTTCGGTTACTTTAGCCTACGTCCGACCCGCATTTTTCCGATTTGCCTTCGGTGTTTCGTACGAGTATCAAACCATTAAAATTAACGATCGCCTTACCCCTGAGCGCTTCTCGTTTATTTTAGTTTCGGTGATGACACACCACCTAATTTTATTCGTTTTAGAGACCTTCCGTTTCAGTTTCTTTTGGGATATCTTGCTGCGAACGCTATTCTCTACTTTGTTTACTATTGTACTTTGTATCATCATTATTCACTTATTTAAGCCGTCTAGAAGATGAGAAAGGTATTGTTGCCCACCATCATTATCATATCAGTTATTCTGATCGTGATGCGACTCTTCTATTTGCAGATTATCGACGATGAGCTCAAGCTTAAAGCAGAAAACAACGCTATTGAAATCATTTACGAATATCCGGAACGCGGGTACATTTACGACCGAAACGGAAAGTTACTGGTAGCCAATCAGCCCTCGTACGACATCATGGTTACGCCGCGAGAAGTAAAAAACATCGATACAATAGAGTTTTGCGATTTACTGAATATCACCAAAGAAGATTTCATCAAAAAAATGGAAAAAGCTAAGGTGTACAGTCCGCGACTCCCGTCGGTTTTCTTATCGCAATTAAACAAGAAAGAATACGCTGGTTTTCAAGAAAAGCAACGAAAGTTTCAAGGTTTTGAAATTGTAAAACGTTCCCTACGCGATTACCAAGTGAAAGTGGCTGCTAACGTTTTCGGTTCGATAACCCAAGTGAATCAGCGTACTATTGATAAAAATCCGTACTACCAATCCGGTGATCTAATCGGTGTTCAAGGTGTTGAGCAAAGTTACGAGGAAGTGTTGCGCGGCGTAAAAGGCGTGAAGTATCGTCAGAAAGATAAATTTAACCGCGATATCGGTTCGTACAAGCAAGGAAAATTCGACGTAAAAGCCGTCCGTGGCGAAGACATTACCTTAACAATCGATGCTGAATTACAGCAATACGGCGAAGAACTTATGGTAAACAAACGCGGCGGAATTGTTGCCTTGGATCCAAAAACCGGACAGATTTTAGCGTTGGTAACTGCACCGTCTTACGATCCGTCGATTCTCGTTGGCCGTCAGCGCTCTAAAAACTACACCAAACTCTACCGCGATTCGATAGCACAGCCATTATTCGACCGCGGATTACTCGCACAATACGCACCAGGTTCGCCATTTAAAATCGTTACCGGTTTAATTGCGCTGCAAGAAGGTGTAATCGACGAGAATACAACCGTTATGTGTCACCACGGTTTCAGTTACGCGCGCGGTCGGTTTATGCGTTGCCACGGTTTCGGGCCGCACCAATTACACAACGGGATCTATAATTCGTGCAACGCCTATTTCGGAACAGTGTACATGCGAACCATCAACAAATATTTAAAGCCACCGCAGGCTGTCGATATCTGGGCAAAACACGCCAAAAGCTTTGGTTTGGGCGATTTTATGGGTTACGATCTTCCGACAGGAAAACGCGGTTTAATCCCAACATCGAAAACGTATAAGCGTATTTATCCTAATGGTGGTTGGCGCTCTACAGCTATTGTATCAAATGCTATTGGGCAAGGCGAAGTGCTCGCAACACCGATACAGCTTGCAAACATGATTGCAACCGTTGCAAATCGCGGCTATTATTACACACCGCACATCATTAAGTACATTAAAGGCGGAAAAATCGATCCCAAGTTTCGCGAAAAGCATACCACCACAATCGATCGTAAATATTTTGCGCCCGTAATTCGCGGTTTGCACGCCGTGTACACGAACGGAACCGCACATCATTTGCAAATTGATGGAATAAACATCTGTGGAAAAACCGGAACCGCCGAGAACTTTGCCCGCATCGGAGGTAAAAAAGTACAGTTGAAAGACCATTCGATTTTTGTAGCATTTGCACCTATGGAAAACCCTAAAATTGCTTTGGCCGTATTTGTTGAAAATGGCGGATTTGGTGCTACCATCGCCGGACCTATTGCTACACTGATGATTGAGAAATATGTGCGCAAGAAAATTACGAGAACCGATTTAGAGAAATTCATTCTGAGCAAAAGCCTAGAATCCGAGTATAACCGCTACACGAAAAAAGCAAACGATTCGCTTTACAACAATCGTGAAATTAAACCCGTGGGCGATACCATTGGTAAATTAGAACTCTGATATGAAGAATCAAAGTACTAGAGATCACATCGATTGGGTAACAGTTACCCTGTACAGCCTTTTGGTATTATTGGGTTGGTGCAACATTTTTTCGTCGAGTTTTCCTGAGGGTGAATTCTCGTTCTTCGATTTGTCGCAGTTTTTTACCAAGCAGTTTGTGAATATTCTCCTTGCTATTCCGTTGATAATTATTGTCTTATCCTTGGATAGTAAAGTGTATGAGAAGTTTTCCGTTGTTTTTTACATCATCACTTTATTCCTTTTAGCGGGCTTGTTTGTCTTTGGGAAAACCGTGAATGGGCAAACCAACTGGTATGCCATAGGAGGCTTTAGCTTGCAACCCGCCGAATTTGCCAAAGTAGGTTGTGCACTAGCACTTTCTAAGTTTTTAAGCGATGTGCAAGTGAATCTGCGCGATTCGGCACGACAGTTCCAGGCCTTTGGAATTATCTTGCTGCCCATCATACTTATTGCGCCGCACGACCCGGGAAGTGCTTTAATATTCACGATGTTAATTCTGGTCATGTACCGTGAAGGCTTGCCCTCGTGGTATTTGTGGACTGGCTTTATCGCCATCATCATCTTTGTGCTTTGCTTGCTTTTTGATCCGATTTACATCATCGCAGCTGCAGCAATCATCATTGTTTTAACGTATTACCGAAGTCGGATTGCCAACCGAAATATTCTTGCCAGCGCGTCGGCATTTTTAATTATTGTACTATTTACGTTTTCGGTAAATTACGTATTTAACGACGTCTTTCAGCAACACCACCGCGATCGTTT
>JAIXTU010000325.1 GCA_027483785.1 Flavobacterium sp. | reverse complement strand
TCAGATTTGTTTGCACATACGGATGAAAATCGATTAGGTTTGAAGGCCCAACTAGTGCCGCTAAACCAAAGTACGCTCCGCGCGGATACATGGGATTGAATGTGTTTAAATTATCGTCGTCTGGCGAACGATCTCCACTAATGACTTCCGTTTTTAAACCAATGAGTGGCTTTTTCCAAAGCTTTTCAAATTGATAGCTGGCATCGAGCGAAGCAGTGTAAGCTGCGATGTTGGTACCGCTAAAGCTTCCATACTGAAAAAGTGCTTCAAAGTCGTATCGAAAAGGCGATTTATTTTGCCAAAGACGACCGCCCACCGAATAGCGATTTTCGTTGCCGCTTACTTCATTGAAATTCGCATTTTTGTTACGAACACCTAGAAAGTATAAATCGGCATTTTTAAAAAAGGGCACATTTTTCCAAGTACTGTAAATTCCGAATAGCGCATTATCTTGGTTGATTTGGTCGTCGAAAATGTCTGGGAAATCGACAACTGAATACAGATAAAAGGCGTCGATTTGTCCGTTTTTAAATGTGCTCAATATCCGTGCACCGTCGAAACTCAGGCGGTTATTCGGGCCTTCGCGAACAGAAATCAGACGTTGACTTCCATAACGAACTTCTTGCCTACCTGCTCTAAATGTGATATTTGTACTAATTAAATTAAAGTTATAGTCGAAGAAGAATTGATGAAAATCAAATGCGTTTACTTCAATGCGTTTCGCAGGCATTTCTCTACTTTGCAGCGAGTTACTTTTTATTTGTGTGAAAATCCGAAAACGGTTTCCCAGATGTGTATCGGCGTGGAAGAGCAGGCGGGTTAAGATAAATCCGTTTTCATCGCGTGGTGCGTCGCCCCAATCTTCGTTTTCAAACTTTTGGTATTGATAACGCAATTCGCCACCAAAGCTCATCCACGAACTTTTAGCATCGTTTAGCGCTGTAAACTTGAGTTGCCGATACGGATTTGAAGCGCTGTCGCGAAGAAAGCTGTAGTTTTCGTTATAGCGCAACGACTGAAAATTAAAGTTTTGTGCCGAAACAGTTGCTGTGAAAGCTGATGTAAGCACAAGAATCCAAAGCGATTTCATGACTTTCTTTTAAAAATTTCGAATTAATACCACGCCGCCAATAATTAGTCCAACGCCGGCGATACGTGCCCAATTAATTGGGTGTGGAGCGGCAACTAAAATGTTGTTGTGTTCAAGAATCAGCGATGCAATCATCTGTCCGGTAACAATAAGACCGAAGGTAACCGGAACGCCGAGTTTTTGATAACCTATGATAGCAATAACGACATAGAAGGCACCGAACAGGCCCGATGACCATGCAAAAGTTGGTACGTTTTGGATGCTTTCTGCATGGTATTGAACTCGGAAGAGCAGGATAAAAAGCAGGATACTTATCGCTCCAACGGTAAATGACACGAACGAGGCATGAACGGGCGACTCGAGCACTTTTCCAATCTTGTTATTTAGTCCGGTTTGAACGGGTAAACAGGCACCTGCAACGACAACAAGTATAATCCATAGATATTTTTCCATAAACTAAAGCTTTATATTGATTAACTGTATTTTTTTCTTAGCTAATTTCTTTAATGAGTTTCCGGATGTCGGTTTCAATTTTTTTCATATCGGTGGCTTGTAAACTGTTGTAATATCCTCGGATGTGGTTGCGCGCATCGAGCAATACGATGATGGGTTCATGTATCGGGCTTTCGCTGGCATTTTCGGCTTCAAATGCTTTTAGCTTACAACCCTGTGCAAAATCGAAGATTTCTTTTTTACTACCCGTGTAAAACTGCCAGTTTTCGCTGGAGAATTCACGATTTTGTCTATACTCTTTCAACTTTACATACGTGTCGTATTCTGGATCGATAGAAATGGAGTGAATCGCCAAATCATAATCTTTAAATTCCCGACTTAGCTGCTGAAGTTGTGTATTCATCATTGGGCAGACAGACGGACAGCGGGAAAAGAAGAAATTCACGATTTTCACTTCCGAATCGGATTCGAGAATGTTATTTACAAAAGTTCCGTTCTCATTGAGCAATTTGGCTCCCGGTACACGGTAGTGAATGGTATCTCGCGATAGAAAACCGATGTGATATTCGCCTAAATAAGGCAAATTACTTCGAGAATTTTCCTTCTTTTCCGCGCAAGCGAACAACAGAAAGAAAGCGTAAATCAACAAGCTAAACTGTATTGAAATTGAACGCATTAGCCTACTTTTTTAAGAGTTATGTTTTGAAGTCGTAATGGTTCTTCTGGAATCGGACGATTTGGCAAGCGTACGGGTTGAAAAACAACTTCTATTTGTGCTTTTTCATTAAGCGCCTGCATTATTTTCGGATCGGCTTCGATTTGTAAATACACGCCCCGTTGCAGCAAAAAGCTATCCAATTCGAGAATGGGCAGTATCGTGAATGTACCCGAATACACACTTTGGCGCTGATTGTCTTGTGAAAATTCAAAGAAAACACGTGCACAATACGGGTGATAGGGGAGTTGCGCCCGTTCAAAATGAAGCATGATGTGCTGCTGTTTGTTGTCGGTGAAGTCTTTAAAAATGGAATCGTGACTGTCGGAAACGCTAACCGCGGCTTTGCAATCGGCTTTTG
>JAIXTU010000151.1 GCA_027483785.1 Flavobacterium sp. | reverse complement strand
GACTTTGCGGAGCGTAGGAAGTTCAGATAATTGCCTCAAAGTCGGGAGACTTTGCGGAGCGTAGTACAAATAATTGCCTCAAAGTCGGGAGACTTTGCGGAGCGTAGAGACTTTGCGGAGCGTCAGACTTTGCGGAGCGTAGGGAGCTTACACCCTAAAAACCAGCTTACTACTTTTGATCAGTTTTAAACTGGTCATCAACTAAAATCGCTACGTACAACAGTTGTCGGACCCATTCAGGATCAATTTCGGAAACCGATTTAAAAACGATACGTGCAACTTTAGAATCGGCATTTACATCGGTTTTCAACAAAGCATTACCACCTACAAATCCTAATGCAACACCTTCTTTGATATTTCCCCAAGGTACCGATGCCGGCCAAATAAACGCTATTCTTCGATTCCGATAATAAAATGGCACGTTATACGCAAGTCGTTCCTGAACATCGGGAACGGTTTCTAAAATTAATTCGCGAAGTAATTCCACGATTTCCCATTCGCTGGCAGGCAGACTTTTCAAAAAATCGGCTACCGATTTGAATTTTATTTTTTGTGGGTTTGCCAAAACTATACGTTCTTTTTCTTCATAATTATTTGATAAAGAATTCCCAACACTGCACCTATTGGCGCACCTGCATAGCCATAACTGTGTATACTGCCCACTAAACGGATCTTGGATGTTGTACGGAAAGCAGCACGACTTATACGTTTCGGTATCAAACCATCCGACGACGTAGCCCAAAACTCCGGAAAGAATTGTAACTAAAAAAGTGATGTAAATAGAACGCATCACGAACCGAAACATCGTTTTATAATCGCTGTGAATTAATCCTAAGATACTCAAGAATGCACCGAGAAAAAGTCCCATCCACCAAGTGGCTAAAATGCCAATCCATGCCGTTGTTAATCGCGGTGATTGCATGCCCCAATCTGAAAAACCAAACTGATCAAATTTAAAAACGGTAAAATATTCGGGAGCAATTGAATATGTAATTTGATTGTGTAAAGCACCGTAAATCGCAGCCAATAAGATAGCCAGCAAAGTACACGCGAAACAAACGGCAATTTTCTTGATCATGCTTATTAAATAGTCTTATTCGTTGCCCAGTTTGTTAATCCATGCTTTTTCGATCTCGGTAAGCGCGTTAAAGTCTGGGATAAAATTGGGATCGGGAATATACCAAACAAACTTCTTGTAAAATGCAGCTAATTCCTGATTTTTAAACACATAACCTCGTCTGGCATAAGGCAAATTTCTATAAATTTTTCGTTCCAAAGGTGTTTTTGGAGTAGGCGGAGATTCGTGAATCCGATACGAAAATGATAAAAAGCTATTTTCCGTAAATCCATATCTTTTTTCACTACTTAAAAATAAATCACCTTGAATTTTGAAATTGTTTTTTTGAAACTGTAATGTGCCAGTATGCATGTAAAAATTAACTGCCGGCTGATTTTCAGTTGCTGTCGTGTTTTCAAAACGTCCAATACCGTTTACAATCCATTCCTCGGCACGATCAAAGAAGGTTTTATTCAGTGTAAAAGCTTCGAATGCTCCCATGTCAATAATCAAGGTAAAGTCGTCAATTTGTTTATTCGCCCAGCGTTTTGCTGCCGTGAGTATGTAACTAAACGAATAAAGATATTCAACCGAATTTGAAAGATCAACTGTATAAGTATGCTTAATAATATTTAAGCCATTTTTAAAATGTGCATCGAAATGATACACGTAAATAAAATCAAATTCGCCTTCATTTACTTGATTTTTAATTGTTTGAAAGCCCATGCTTTTTTCTAACGAATCTTCGTTTAGCGGATTTTCACGAGGCAAATAGGAAACATCGTATCCTAAAATGGTATTATTCAACTCCACAGTAAAATTATGCATGTAAGGATGGCGTTGGGATTCATTAATCTTTGTAGCATCTCCTTGCGGTGCGAAAGCTTCAAATCCTACTTTTAGATTTTTCCCTTGGCCAGGATTGTAGAACTCGTAATACACTGTGACTTCCATTTGCAAGTTATTACGCTTTTTCAAGGTTAGAATTTCTTTCTTAACGCTGATACTCGATTCATCTATCGGAACTAAATGATTGCCGCTTCCGAAATAAGCACCATCGTTGGCGAACGAAAAAAAAGTCGTAAAAAAAAGTAAAATAGAAGTGGCTGCTTTAGTCATCTGATGAAGGCTAAGTTTAGATAAACTAATGTAGCCAAATATTTTAAAAAATCGGTTAATCAAAAATGCGCAAAAAACAAAAAGGGACTACCGCTAACCAGTAATCCCCAACCAAACACAAAAAGAAAATTAACCTTGTTTCTTTATTTATTTTACTTTGTGCATTTTACTCCAATTTTCGTCGGCTCGCGTTATTCGCGCGTCTCGCTCCTTTTGCCATTCCGTGCGAACTTCTGTGTTGTAATTCAAATACAACTTGCCGTCGACAATCGTAAACGCTTCCGGCTGAATGGGTGCTTTATATCCATTCGACATCCCGTAGGCGCAGTATCCGCCGTATTGCGGAATATACTTGCGCGGATTTTCCTCAAAAAGTTGCTTGTTCTCAGCCGTAGCAAAATAATACGTAGCGTCTTCAAACTTGACTTGCAATTGCTTGCTTCCCTTTACCGCTTTACTAACGGTAAAATACGCCACCGGATCGTAACCTTCGATAGCAACGCCATGCTTCTGATTGGTTTGTGCTTGCAAAAACGATGCATATAAAAGCATCAACTTAAAAATAAACTTTCTCATACTTAATTTCTCTAATTTTAAAATGAATATTGGTAACTAACGCCCAGTACAAAACTTCGCGTCAATCCGTCGGGGCGCACATCTCGAACCACAACTGGAGCCGCCACCGATACTTCCAATTGCTGTTTGCGGGTTAATCGATAACTCGCCACGCCGTTTAAATTTACGGTCAATCCGTCTGAACCTGCAATCGGCACGCGTTCACTAAAAATATTCTCATACGTATCTTCACCCAAGTGATAAATAAACAACACATTTGGTCTAAAACTCAGCTTCCGCGAAGGCGTTTGCCAGGTGTACGTAGCTCTAAAAAGCGCATCGGGTTTCCGCTCGAATAAATTGGTCGACGGAAAATCGGTCGTACCGCTGTATTCACTGAAATACGAATTGCGATTCAAATTCACCACAGGCACTTGTACAGCCAATTGCCAATCGAAACTACCTGTCTTTAAGGTTGTTCCCGCCAAAACATCTATGGTTCCTAAACTCGATTGGTAATCGAGCGGCAACGAATAGCCGTTAATTTTCAGATTCGAAGCCGTAAACGGAAACTTAAATCCCAAAAGTGCGCTCCATTGCTTTTGCTTCGTCGGCTTAAAACGATAGTTTCCGATTAGAAAAGCATCGCCAAATTGCGATCGCGTTCCAAAACTTCCAGTCGCTGTCGAATACGTAACGCGCGCCGTAAACGAAAACTTCGAGCTAAAATGACGCGTATAAGCTACGTAGGGCGACACATACTTCACATCGGCTTCTCCCAAACTGTAAACCACGGCTGTTTCAATCACATGGCTTACCGAGTCGGTTTCTGTGTCAAAACCCTTATCAATCGAACAAATTCCCGCGTCGCTACAACCTTGGGCGTAAAGCGCTGTACTGCTTAACAGTAGTATCGTAATCCCAATCAACTTTTTCATAGACTTAATTTTGAGTTAATGCAGCTACGGCAAATAAATGATTGTATTGTTGGCAATGAATGAGTACATAATCGTAGT
>JAIXTU010000213.1 GCA_027483785.1 Flavobacterium sp. | reverse complement strand
ATCATCAAAAATGTGGTAGCTGTAGTTTTACTCGCCGTAGTTTACAAAATTACGCCAACACGCAACGAACGTCAGGACAATTTTTGGTATTTGTGCAGTATCGTGCTAGCCAGTATTCTCGCGCTTTTTATGGTGGCTCCTATTCAACCCATTGCTACCGAAAGTAGCGACAATCAAGTAGTTGACACGCTTGCAACGCCAAGTCCAGAACTCCAAACACCAAGTACAAGCGTTGCTGCCGATACGCTACAAACGCCTGAAAAAGTAAAAGACACCGTTACAAAACCCGAAAAACCCAAAGCGCCAACCACGAAAAAATCGGGCTATGCGTCGTATTTTAGAGACATCGACAACGGGAAAAAGTTGTTTTGTTTATTCGTTCCCGGTTGCGAACACTGTAAAGATGCCGCTCGCGATTTAACGAATTTGAAAAAGAAAAATAAAGACTTTCCTGACATTCGCATTGTATTCATGAACGAAGAAGCCGACTTAATTCCAACCTTCTTCGAATACGCCGGCGCCGAATATCCGTATAAAATCATTGAAATCATTCCATTTTGGAAATTACTCGGTCAAGGTCGCGACACACCCGGTGTTAAATACCTCTGGAACGGAAACGAATATATTTTCTTTGACGGGATAAACGACAACCAATTTTCTGCGAAAGCGCTCGAAAAAGTAATTTCTGAAACCGATAAAAAATTCAAATAATGAAAAGAATAATTCCAACGATTGTTTTGCTGTTAGTAATCAGTGCTTGCGGAAACGCGCAGCGAAACAATTTCAAAGAAGAAGCTTTTAAAATGACCTTAAAAGCTGAAAATAACACCGATATCGCCTTTCAAGATATTTTGAACAAATCCAAAGGTAAAGTTACCGTGATCGAGTTTTGGGCGTCGTGGTGCAGCGATTGCGTGAAAGCCATGCCCGATTTAAAACGCATGCAAGCCGCACATCCCAATGTGAATTTTGTGTTTATTTCGTTCGATAAAAGTCTTGAAAAATGGATTGCTGGTATCGAACGACACGAATTAAAAGGTACGCAATATTGGTCGCCCGAAGGCATGAAAGGTGCTTTTGGTCAGGCGCTCGACATCGATTGGATTCCGCGCTACATCATTTTAGACAAAAACGGTAAAATTATTACGTACCGCGCCATCGAAAAAGATTTTGAAGCAATGAACAACACACTAACCAAATTAAAATCATGAGAACTAAAATTGTTGCCGGAAACTGGAAAATGCACAAAAATGCTGAGGAAACAGAAGATTTGTTGAACGATCTGATAGCCGCAGTTCCGCACGATAAAGAGGTACAAATTATTGTGGCTCCCACGTTTGTGAATTTGGCTGCCGCAGTCGAGCATTTAGAATTCACCAACATTTACGTAGCGGCGCAGAATATGCACCAAGCTGAGGGCGGCGCTTTTACAGGCGAAATTTCGGCAGATATGCTCAAAAGCATCGGTGTGAAAACGGTCATTTTAGGGCATTCGGAGCGACGTGCGTATTTCCATGAAACCGACAGCATCATTGCAGCGAAAGTGGCAACGGCATTAAAGCACGACATGACGGTAATTTTTTGTTTCGGCGAAGAGTTAAAAGACCGTCAGAGCAACAATCATTTTAACATCGTAGAGCAACAGTTACTCGACGGCATCTTTTTCACCGAAGCGGCACACTGGGAAAACATTGTTCTGGCTTACGAACCCGTTTGGGCAATCGGAACCGGCGAAACGGCTAGTCCGGAGCAAGCGCAAGAAATGCACGAATTTATCCGCGAAACGGTTCGTAAAAAGTACGGAAGTAATGTAGCCGAAAGCGTGCGTATTTTGTACGGTGGTTCGGTTAAACCCGATAACGCTGCGGAAATTTTCGCAAAACCAGACGTCGACGGCGGTTTAATTGGTGGTGCTTCTTTAAAAGCTGCCGATTTTGCTGCGATCATTCAAGGAGCATAATAATTTGGGCGTGCCGGCGGCTTACAGTTCTTAAAGATAAAATAGCTAAGCCGCCGTCGGGCCATACGCTACAAACTTGTTCACTTGTTTTGCAACTGTCAGGCGCTTGCAAGTGCTCCCAAGGTCGCATTGCCGCAGCCGTCAGTTGAGAAAACAAGTTTCAAGGTTTTTCGCTGCTGTCCCTCACGCAACCTCCCAAACCACATATCGTTTTCCATAATCACCATGGAACAAATTCAAACGATCATTTGCAATCGAATGGCGTTATTTCCTTCATAAAAAGCCAAAGAAACATCCTGAAAGCAAGACAAAACAATTGTTTTTAGATATCTAATGATAATTTATGCGCTCATATTCGAGTGCATTTTTATTCCAAAAGCACAGTCACTTTATTTGAAATTCGTTGCAAAAAAACAAGCTTGAAACCGCAGTACGTGCCGTTTTACATCGGAAATGTTGCGCTCTTCCGCGACAAATTTTAACTGCCGCGTCATTAAATAATTGATTTTCAAACACTAATAATTCAAAACCTTTACAGGAAACGTTAGGCAGTGCCGATTTAACGACGTACTTTTGCAGCAAATTTTAATACCCTTTATGAATAACTTTGAACAATTAGGATTGAGTGATTCGCTACAACGCGCGATTGTCGATCTGGGATTTGAAAATCCTACCGAAATCCAGCAAAAAGCGATTCCAATTCTATTGGAGCAAGAAACAGATTTAGTTGCATTGGCACAAACCGGTACAGGCAAAACAGCCGCCTTCGGTTTCCCGCTTATCCAGAAAATGGACCTAAGCCAACGCGCAACTCAGGCACTGATTCTCGCTCCCACACGCGAACTGTGCTTGCAGATTACAAACGAACTTAAAAATTACGCCAAATACGACAGTGGTCTTCGCGTAGTAGCCATCTACGGCGGAGCCAGTATTTCTGAACAAGCACGTGAAATTAAAAGAGGAGCACACATCGTTGTGGCCACACCAGGTAGAATGCAAGACATGATCAACAGAGGTTATGTCGACATCTCTCAAATCAATTACTGTGTTCTCGATGAAGCCGACGAAATGCTAAACATGGGCTTTTACGACGATATCGTGAGCATTCTTTCTACCACTCCCGACGAAAAAAGAACCTGGCTTTTCTCGGCTACAATGCCCGCAGAAGTGGCGCGTATCGCCAAAAAGTTCATGGAAGAACCAATCGAAATTACCGTTGGTGCTAAAAACTCGGGCTCAGCTACTGTATCACACGAATTTTACCTTGTAAATGCTCGTGATCGTTACGAAGCTTTAAAACGCTTAGCCGACGCCAATCCGGATATTTTCTCTGTAATTTTCTGTAGAACCAAACGCGATACACAACAAGTTGCTGAAAAATTGATTGAAGACGGATACAACGCAGCAGCTTTGCACGGCGATTTATCCCAAGCACAACGCGACGGCGTAATGAAAGCATTCCGTGGCCGACAAATCCAAATGCTCGTAGCTACAGATGTTGCCGCTCGTGGAATCGACGTCGACAACGTTACACACGTAATCAATTACCAACTACCCGACGAAATTGAAACCTACAACCACCGCTCAGGACGAACCGGTCGTGCAGGAAAATCGGGTGTTTCTATCGTAATCATCACTAAAAGTGAACTGCGCAAAATATCTGCTATTGAGCGTATTATCAAACAAAAATTCGAAGAGAAACCAATTCCTTCAGGAATCGAAATCTGCGAAATTCAGTTATTGCACTTAGCAAACAAGATTAAAGATACCGAAGTTGATCACGACATCGACAACTACTTACCAGCCATTAATACCGTTCTCGAAGGTCTTACTAAAGAAGAACTTATTAAGAAAATGGTATCCGTTGAATTTAATCGATTCATTAATTACTACAAGAAATCGAAAGATCTTTCGTCATCAGGCGAAAAACGCAGCAGCGCCGAACCACGTGAATTTTCTTCAGGCGGAGCGATTCGCTATTTCGTGAACATCGGTTCGCGCGATAACTTCGATTGGATGTCTTTGAAAGATTTCCTTAAAGAAACGCTCGATCTTGGAAGAGATGCAGTTTATAAAGTTGACGTTAAAGAAGGATTTTCATTCTTCAACACCGATCCGGAACATACCGATCACGTCATGGAAGTTTTGAACAACATGACGTTGGAAGGTCGCCGAATCAATGTGGAAATCTCTAAAAACGAAGGCAGCAACAACCGCAGAGATCACAACGGTAGAAAAGCGTTCGGGCCAAGAAGCGAATCAAAACCACGCGAACAATTTGGCACGCCAAAAAGAGAGCGCACATTCCGCAAAAACGACAGTGCTCCAACGGAAAATAAAGGTCGCCGTTCTTCTTTTGCAGATGTCAAAAAGTCCGATCAACCCAATAGAGCATCACGCCGCGCCAATCAGTTTGGTGCTGGAGACAAACCAAAAAGCCCTAGACGAAGCTAAAGTTTGTTAATTTTTGCTTACAAAGAGCGGAACGCAGCAAAATATATCCGAGTTTTACAAATCCAAAAACGATGAATAAACTCAAATGAAATATCTTGTTGCGTTGCTCTTTTTTTGTTTTATACCGTTCTCATTTGCGCAGTCTGATTCGCAGCAAACAGTTATTTCCGCAACTATAGTTAATGAAGCCGATAACCGCCCGATTGCTAACGCCAACATCATTAACATTAATACCGTAAAAGGCGCAACTACCAACGAAAACGGTAAATTCACCTTAGCAGCTTCCGTAAACGACACCTTACACGTTTCAATGCTCGGATTTAAGTCGCTGCGTTTACGTGTTACAAACGACTGGATTAAAAACAAAGAAACAACCATCTACCTCACCGAAAAAGCCTACGCTTTGGAAGAAGTTGTGCTACGTCCGTACACGCTTACCGGATACATTGAAGTTGACGCGAAAATTGTGCCTGTAAAAGAAAATTATCGTTATTCGATTAGCGGAATATCTGCTGGTTACGAAGTAGGTGACACATCGCCACAAGCCTTTAAACGCGTGGTCGAATCCATTTTCAATCCAACCGACTTATTGTATAACGTTTTTGGAAAAAAGCCTCGAGAGTTGAAACGATTGCGGGAAATGAAAAAAGACGACACGGTTCGAAATTTACTCGAATCGAAGTACGATCGCGAAACCATTTCCATTCTTTTGGGCGTTTCTCCGAAGGAAATCAGCGAAATTCTAGAACGCTGTAACTATTCCGAATCGTTTATCAAATCGGCAAACGACCTACAAATCATGGATGCCATCAGTGCTTGCTACGAAGAGTACAAAATCCTCAAAAAGAGAAGCTAACTCAAAGTACCAAAATACCGCTCTTCGATCAGTTTTATATCTTTTATCGACGCTTTTGTCCAGCGCAATTTCGTTTCGTAATACGCGCGTTCGTCCAACTGCCACGCCGGAACTTCCCTGCGAATCCGATCGGTTAACTGCTGAATGATAATAGCGGCACTTACCGAAATATTCAAACTTTCTGT
>JAIXTU010000008.1 GCA_027483785.1 Flavobacterium sp. | reverse complement strand
GGTCGTCCGTTAGCTTTGCCTTGGGCTGCCGAGCACATTCCGAGTATCGTAGAAGCATGGCATTTAGGAACTCAAGCTGGAAATGCCGTTGCTGAGGTGCTTTTTGGCGATTACAATCCGTCGGGAAAATTGCCTGTTAGCTTTCCGCGAAACGTGGGGCAGTGTCCGATTTACTACAACCATCACAATACGGGCCGACCAACAAATATCGATAACAACGTGTTTTGGTCGCATTTTATAGATGTTGAGAAAACACCGCAATGGCCGTTTGGTTTTGGTTTGAGTTATACGACATTTTCGTATCAGAATTTGAAGTTGGATAAAGCGACGTATCAACGCAACGATCGGATTGAAGTTAGCGTTGAGGTTACCAATTCGGGACAAACCGACGGAACGGAAGTTATACAATTGTATTTGCGCGATGTAGCGGCAAGTGTGGTACGACCGGTTAAGGAATTGAAAGGTTTTGAACGCGTTTCGCTGAAGAAAGGAGAAACCAGAACAATTCGATTTACATTAGATAAAGAGGCGTTGGGCTTTTTTGATAACAACGGCGTTTATAAAGTTGAGCCGGGCGAATTTCAGATTTTTGTGGGCGGCAATTCGCAAACGGTTTTAGAATCGCGTTTCGAGCTTAAGTAATAACCTGAGTTCGATTAAAAATCTTTGTCAGACCGCTATAATCAACAAATTGTGAAATCAAATAGCAATGGAAATGAATATCTGTCACGCTTAACAGATAAACGGCTGCCTACTTCGTTAGATTTTTTTGCGATACTACAGTATCTCAATAAAAATCTGCCTTGTAATCAGTCATTTATCTGTTTTCTGACCGCAATTTTTAAATCTAACTCAGGTTAAATGCTATGCAATACAACAGAACAGGACGAAGCGGATTATTATTGCCGCAAATTTCTTTGGGTTTGTGGCACAATTTCGGTTCGGTTGATGATTTTGCTACGGCAGAAGGCATTGTCAAGACAGCATTCGACAAGGGTATTACGCATTTTGATTTAGCGAATAATTACGGTCCGATTCCGGGTTCGGCGGAAACGAATTTTGGAAAAATTTTACAGCGAAATTTCGCAGGCTATTTGCGTGATGAATTGGTGATTTCAACAAAGGCCGGTTACAAAATGTGGGAAGGCCCGTATTGCGATTGGGGTTCGCGCAAGTATTTGATTTCGAGTTTGAATCAGAGTTTACAGCGCATGGGATTGGAATATGTGGATATTTTTTATTCGCACCGATTTGATCCGAATACGCCTTTGGAAGAAACGATGCAAGCGCTCGATTTTGCGGTACGCAGCGGTAAAGCGTTGTATGCGGGAATTTCGAATTATAATCCGGAGCAAACGCAACGCGCAACTGCTATTTTAAAGGAATTGGGAACGCCGTGTTTGATTCATCAGGTTAAATATTCGCTGTTTGTTCGGGAACCTGAAAACGGTTTGTTAGACGTTTTGGATGAAAACGGTGTGGGTTGTATTGCATTTTCGCCACTAGCTCAAGGATTGCTTACGGATAAATATATAAACGGGATTCCGGAACATTCGCGTGCAGCAAAGGCAAGTGGACATTTACAGCCGGAGGAAATTACGTTTGAGAAGGTAGAGAAGATACGTGCTTTACATACTGTTGCGAAAGAGCGAAAACAATCGTTGGCACAACTCGCTATTGCTTGGTTATTGAAAGATACGCGGATAACTTCGGTTTTGGTTGGTGCGAGTTCGGAAGCGCAATTGTTGGATAATTTACTGGCTTTAGATAATACCTTGTTCACCGCTGATGAATTAGCGGAAATTGAACGTATTTTGAAATAAAGAACACTTTTTGCAAACGATTTGTTGGTAACGTATGCCGCGGCCGCGATTACAGTGGAAATAAAGCCGTAATTGTAGCGTGTGCGGGCGTTTTTGGCGCAGCGACCAACGGAAGCTGGGCTGAAAACCTGCCCAAACCGCTGCAACTAGGCTTTATTGCAACGAAAAGCGCGAAATGCCGCCCAAAAAAAAGCGACAATTGGGGAAATCGTCGCTGTTAGAGAAGTGGTTGGTTAAAAAACGCTAATTCTTTACGAACTTGAGTGTTTGAGTGTTGTTAATTTTCACGAAGTACATTCCTGAAGCAAAGGTGCTTACATCGATTTTTCTGTTTGAAAGTGCTGTTGCTGAACACATTAGTTTTCCGACAAGATTGTAGATTTCAATAGACTTGATTTCGTTATCTCCCGAAATATTTAATTCGCTATTCGTTGGATTTGGATACATTGTGATTGCATTGCGATTGACAGTTTCAACAGAAAGCGGGACTAGATTTACGTTGGAACTAGCTCCAGCAATATAGCTGGCAAATCCGGGCGTAAACAATGCCGTATCAACTTTGTAAAACTGTCCGGCAGGTAGTGCGCTGCTCGGCACGGCGCCTTCGGGAATGGTAAGTGTTTGCGATAGGGTTACTGGCGTTGTTGTGGTAGCAGGTAAATTATCGACACCAGTTCCTACTAAGTCGGAAACAAATCCGTTTGCGTTGTAGATGGCAATACCAAACTTGATGAGTCGTGCTGCCGGGCACGTATAATCTACGGTGATGGTAACTTCTGAACCTGCAGTAATTTCGACAGGTGGATTGTTTAAAATTAGGGTATCGACAACGTTATTGGTTGCCAGAATGGTAGCTCCTGTGTACTGAAAGGTGGTACCAACTTCGTTGTAGTCGTTAATTCCAGGAGTAAGTTTGTAAACCCAGCTGTAGGTTTTTCCTGCTGGAAGATTTGCTGAAGGTACTGCACTTGAAGGTACAGGCAAATTTACGGTAGCGGTAACAGGTGCATCGGTAGGTTGTAAAACTGCTGAGAATGCACCTTGAATGTAATTGCTTCCAACGGAGTAATCTTGTGTGATCACGCCGTTTCCATCGATATTTGCGATGCGAAGTTCGGCATACATTGCGCAGGTTACGTTAGAAGTGTATGCGAACGAGATTGTGGCCGAAGTTCCCACAACCGTGGGTGGCACAGGCTCGGGAGTGAGCGTTTGTGCGATTGTTTTTCCAGTAACCGCTGTGATTAGTAGAAAAAATAGAAGTAAAGTTCTTTTCATATAAATGGGTGTTAGGGTTACTGATTTAACTTTTCGATGTAATTACTCAGAATTTGTAAAGTGGACTTTTCATTGGCAAAAACCGAATTCAGACCTTGTGGTTCTTGTGGCGGATCGGTGGTATAGTCGTTTCCAATGTTCCATTTTCCGTTGTTGGGATTGTTTTTTCCGTAACCGCCGTATCCCCAAAAGTTAAGTGCCACGAAGGGTTCTTTTTTTTCAATGGCAGTTAGCATGCGTTGTAATACCGCTTCATAGAAGGCATCGCGGTATTTTGTTTCACCATTTCGATCTAGACTTTCTTTGCTTCTGGGAAAGCCAAACTCTTCTAGTATTAAAGGTTTGTTTAATTTTTGCGCTACTTTGATGTGTTCATCGATGTAATTAATCGTTTTTTCAATGGCTATTGGTGTGGTTTTTTCTTCGTCGTTAATGGAATACCAACCCCAGTTTTTGGGCCAAATATGCATGGTTAGGTAGTCGATTTTTGGATTGTCGTGTGTGCGTTTAAACGTTTCTAAATCGTCGTTACTACCTGCTTTTCCTTCTGAACCCGTGGTTATCAAGTGGTTTGGATCGATTTTATCAATCAATGAAACGACATCATTAATCCAAGATGTAAAAGCTTTTTCGTT
>JAIXTU010000006.1 GCA_027483785.1 Flavobacterium sp. | reverse complement strand
TATTGTAAACGATTATGAAGTGCTCAACAATTTATTCGCTGGAAATACTACAACCACAGGTGTAGAATACGGTTTGTTTTACGAACCTGGCTCAGATACTAACATTTACGGCGTAGTGCGCTACATCATTCCTGGCTCACCAGCAGCGTCGCAAAATATTAGTAGAGGCGATATTTTTACAGGCATAAACGGCCAAGAACTCACGGCTTCCAATTACCGTAATCTGCTGGGATCAACCACAATTACTTTTAATTTAGGCTCTTTCGACGGAACAACTGTTACCTCATCGTCGGAAGCAGTTACTGTGTCTCGCGCAGCAGTTACCGAAAACCCTGTCTTCTTTAAAACCGTTTTCGTCAGAGGCAGTAAAAGAATTGCTTACCTAATTTACAACGGTTTTACAGCGAACTTCGATACCCAACTCAATGCCGCTTTCGCAGAATTAAAAGCGCAGAATCCAACCGATCTTATATTAGATTTACGATACAATTCTGGCGGAAGCGTGCTCACTGCATCGCGACTTGCAGCAATGATTACCGGCCAATTCACAGGACAACTTTTTGCGAAATATCAGTATAACAGCGACATACAAGCACAATTCGAAGCTACAAATCCAGACGAATTGCGAATCAATTTCCCAAACAGCCTTGGGTCTGCGCCTATCAACAGCCTGAATCTCACAAAAGTTTATGTCATCACTACAGGTTCTTCGGCATCAGCTTCTGAATTGGTGATCAATTGTTTAAAGCCATACATTCAAGTGCGCCAAATCGGAACTAAAACAACGGGGAAAAACACTGGATCCATCACTTTGTACGATTCGCCTACTTTTGGAACTCAAAACCGAAATCCAAACCACAAGTATGCTATGCAACCGTTGATTATTAAAACCATTAACGCCGACGATTTTGGCGATTACAGTAACGGTATCGAACCCGATTTAAACCTTCCTGAGCAAGCGCAAAATATGGGTGTGCTTGGTAACGAAAGCGAACCTTTACTCGCCGCTGCACTCAATTACATCGAAACGGGCAACCGTCCGGCAAATCGAAATGATGTAAATTCGATTCAGTTTAGCGACAGTAAAAAAATCATTCCTTTTGCGACAGATATGTATCTGCCAACGAAGTAATTTTTTTATTTGGGCGTGCCCCGCCTCCATACTTCCGGCGGGTCGCGTGCTCCGCTAAATCTCTAAGCCCGCGTTCGAAAAACGAAAGTGCGTCCGATGCAAGCTTTTAAACTTGCAAACCGACGCACTTTTTCATTGAAAAGTCTTATCGAAATGTTGCACCTAATATGCGCAATCCTAAAATTAGTAGCTTCGAACGCAAACTTAGAGGATACCGCTGCGCCCACTCACGCGGGCAATCGTTACCCACGTTTAGTCTACAAAAAAGAATCCATTCGGAATCAATCCTACAGCTAACGTATGTGCTAAAGTACCATTCGCTGAATAAATATAAACGGCGCCCGCCGATTGATAATCTTTAGCGTCGGCAACATAAATCTGATTGTCTTCAACTGCAAAACCATATAGTACTACTGCCTCCGACGTGAATAAAGGCGTGTCTGTCACCGCGGTCGCTGTTAAAGGAAACTGATAAACTTTACTGTCTTTCGTAAAATAAAACGACCCATTTTCCAAGGTCAGATTTGAACAATTAATTAAGGTCTCCGGAAAAGTAATCGTTTCTGTAATGGCATTTGTCGACAAATTAATTTTAACTAATTGCGACGCCGATTCGTAATTGGAACACAAAACGTATAAAATCCCGTTCTCTTCTTCTATTGTATTTGGCGCCAAAGGTGTAGCAACTTGAGCACTTATGGTATTCGTTACCGAATCGATAATTGTAATCCCTGTTCCCACTCCAAATGCTCCGTTCGAAACAATAATTTTTCCGTTTTCTTCGATGATACGCTCCGCAGCAGTATTGAGGGCAATATTAGTTATATGGGTATAGGTCGTTGCATCGAATACCGCCACATAATCGTCGGTTGTAGTTAAAAAACTATCCTGATTAGTCACATAAATTCGATTTCCGTAAACAACTCCGTATCGAGGAACAGCTAAATTCGTGTCGATTTTATCGATTAATGTAAAATCGTTTTCATTCACAACAGTGATAATATTCGAGCCATTCGACACGATAAAAGCACGCTCACCGCCTTCAAAAACCGATTGTACATAAGCTCCTAATCCATCGCCGCCGTTTATCGAACCGTACAAATCGTTTGTAGTTACAGTAAAAGTGTTGTCCACAAAGCTTAAAGTTCCGCCCGACATATTACCTTCATTGATTACCATAAATCCATCATCAAACAGGCTGTCGGAGTCATCATCCGATTCATTATTCGAATCGCTACAGCCTACAAAGAGTGCGGCGGCTAAAATCCACAAAACATTTTTATACTTCATTTCCATAATTATAAATTGAGAGTTAGATTAATTTGATAAGTGCGCAAGGGCATTGGTCTGTTCAAAACCGTTTGATAATCAGTATTATATAAGTTCTGAGCCGCTAAAGAGATAAGTACAGGAAAATTCGACATTTTATAGTTCAAGTACACTGCCGCTGTCGAAAACGCATCCAATGCTCCACCGCTGTGGTCGCTACGTGTTTCAACTGTACTTACCCATTGCTGATTATATAAAATCTCGAGCGATTTATAGCTGTACTTGAAGTTGAAAACAAACTTATGTTCAGGTACATACACCAATTGCAAATCGGTTTTTGCATTTATACTCTTTGTGTAAGCGTAGCTGCTGCCGAGTGCAAATTGGTTACTTCCTAACTTCCAGCGTAAATCGCCCTGTACTTCTACTCCAGTGATATCAACCTCATCGGTATTTTCGGGTCGGAATTGCCCCGAAGCACCCGGAACCCAGCGAATCATATCGCTAACCTGATTTTGAAAAGTCGTTAGGCTGAGATTCCAATCTTTCTTCGCAAACTGCAAGCCTAATTCGTATTGCCAAGCATTTTCAGCACGTAAGCTCGGATTCCCTAAGCTATTCCAATATAAATCGTTAAAAGTTGGTGCCCTAAAATTCCTTGAGACGCCCACACGGGCAGAAAATTCTTCCGCGAAAGCGTGCTTATATCCTAACGAAAACAAAAACGGACTCTCGAAATCGCTCACTTGCTCCTTTCGCAATCCCAACTCTATCAAATCGGATTTGTATGGTTGCCATGCCGCTCCCAATGCTGTTGTAAGTGTCGTACGCTGTTGTCGGTTTATATCGGCGCCGTTGGCAAAAATCCGTTGCACATCGGCAATGCTTGTAAATCGCAACTTTTTCGATACTTGATATTTAAATTCGTAGCGAGCCAATGCTGTGGCCGCGTAACCACTCTGAAAATCAGGTAAAGTTGTATTGGGATAATACCGATATACTTCTCTTAAAAAACCAATGCGAACCAAATGTTCAAAACGATCTCTTCGATTTACAAACTCGGCTGAATGACGAAAATTGAGGTCGTCGTACGCAGTTTTTACGTCAGTTGGAACAACGACCGAGAAATTGCGGTATTGCTGCACATATTCATTAAAAAAACGCAGCTCGGAACGTTCGGATAATTTACGTAAAGCTCGAAAATTGGCAGAAAAAACCTGATATTCTCCGTTTATATTTCGTCGGCGACGATTCGGAAATTCGTAATCGTTTTCTGCATCATTAAAAAAAAGGCTTCCAGCTAAAATCCATTTTCCAGTACGAAACTTACTTTCCGCGAAAGCGTTGTGATTATTGTAAGAACCGCAGGCATATCGAACTTGATGTGCCGTGTTTTCAGAAAGATCGAAATTATTTTCAAGATGAACCGATCCACCGATTGCTCCACTGCCATAAAACGTGCTTCCCCCGCCGCTACGAACGCTAATGTCTTGATAATTTGCTGTTTGGATGGTATTAAAATCGACCTGCCCCAAAAGCACCGAATTAATGGGAAT
>JAIXTU010000186.1 GCA_027483785.1 Flavobacterium sp. | reverse complement strand
GAGAGTTTGGATTTTGTGGAATGGACTATTGATTATTTGATGGAACATCCAGAGGTGACCTGGGAGCAGTTTAAGAATTGGTTTTTTACAGAAAGCGAGGGAGATGATTTATTTTACGATGAAAATTATTGGAATAATCCCAATTTGAATTTTCCTCAGCAGAATTTACCAACGTGGAATGATTTTTTAGACGGAATTCCTGTCGATAATATGGAGCGCCCAATTGCGGGAGCTAGCAACATTTTCCCATTAATTGGCGGTGATGTTTTGCAGCTGTATTTAACTAATCCAAGTCAGATGATAAACACTTGTGCCGCTCGAATATCTATAGCTTTAATAAGAAGTGGTATTGAAATTCCCTTTATTGAAGGACAAACTGTTAAAGGAGGAGGTGCAGAATTTGCGAATAAGTACTTTTTTATAAATGCTAAAGCTTTAAATGAATGGATGCGGAAAACGTTTGGCACACATAATGGCGCTAATGGTACGCCTGTAAACAGTAATCATTCGAGCTATTTTCCAACATCAGCGCAAAACGACGCTAACTTGCGACTCGAATTTATCAAAAATAAGAGAGGTGTTTTTTCATCTGTTGCAACACCTGAGCACGACCTTTACAACGCATCGGGTCATGCTGACGTTCTTATTAATTCTAACCCAGAACTACCAGGCGTTTGTCTGACAGGTTGTAATCTTGATATTCCATTGTCGAGAATCGATATCTGGATTTTAAACTAATAACCATGAAAAAGTATATTTTATTAATAATGATTTTGTGTACCAGTTTCGTTTACACACAAGTGTTTGAAGTCAAGTCGGATTCGATAGTCGTAAAAAGTTGTACTTTTTTTTACACAAGAATTATTTTTCAAAAGGAAGGAAGTATTGTAGGGGAAAAGTTCTTTACTTCAAATGCTGAAATTGCAGATCAAGTAGCCTATAAAATGGCGGCATGCCAGAAATCACAACATAGTGATTATTCAGGAATTTGGATTTTAAGTTTAAATTACAAAATGCTTAAAAATTGTGGTATTTCTGAGGAAGAAGTATTATATGCTGTTATTGACAAAGCTGACAAGGAGCGGATTGAAAAAAATCGGCCAACGTATTTATACAAATGCAAAATTAACTTAAACCCTTATTATAGTGTAGAATATTTTTTTGACCAACCCAAGCGCACTTTACAACAAATGGGTCAATACGCGCTTAATGTTACTTTGAAAGACGCTTGTTTAAAACTGTACTAAAGTGGAAGATTTTACGAAAATTAGGTACATCACAAGTTAAAACGTGCGATATTACTCAAAGAACGACATTAACAAATAATTCAAATCAACATGCAAATAAAACAGTTAAAACCAATAGTCTTAATTAGTTTTTTGGGAATTCTCATACCAGGCCCTCATGTAAGTATACCTCTTGCATTATTGCTTCCATTTTTGCTTTTACAGTCGATCTGGGAGCTATTTACTACTACATTTAGTGGTAGAATTCTCTCGGATGTATTTGTGTCGTTATGCCTTTGCACTAGCTTACTATTTATGCTTTTGCGAAACAAATGGCTTCTAATTGTTGCTGTTGTTGTTCAAATTTCGTGGCTTGCATATACTTTCAAAAGCAACTATCCAACATACTGGTATTATAGTATACCGGTTGCCGTTTACTACTCTTCGGCCTTATTTTTATTGGTTAAAACGATAAAAAATCACTTTAAAACCGGATACTTGAGTAAAGTTCGAAAATCGTAAAAAAGAGGGAACTTTTTTCTGGTTCCGTTTGCTTGGAAACGATTGCCCTAGCCGCGATAGCAGTGTAAAGGGTGCGCAGCGGCAGCCGTTTGAGCTGCGGTGTAAAAGAGCGACCAACGGAAGCTACTTTTGCACCCTTCAGCGAAACGGACGCCGCAAGTACGCTTGCAACGAATAGCGCGATTAGCTTCTAAAAAGGTTAATTGTAAACCCGTATCAATCGCGGATTGATAATTTGCACACGGTACGGTTTTAAAGTGTATTCGCCCTCTGTTCCGACGCCTGTGAAAAGGCTGTATTCGAAATCGTCGCATGGACAAACCGCATTGATCCCGTTGATTGTCAATTGCGAGCACGTTGTGGGAAACTGGTTAGGACACAAAGCATCCCAAGCACGGTAATCGGTATCTGAAACTTTCATCACAATGAGCGTCACGCCACTACCGGTATCGGGAATGAGCTGTGGGTTGATGTTTGAATTTAAACCACTAAATGTGGGCAAATTTAGATTAAGTTCTACAGAGAAATTGTAGTCGGGTAGGTACGGATTTCGAAATCGAACATTATCCGATTCGCAACCGAGCAGCATAACGATACATACAATAAAGACAATTTTTTTCATAGCTTTCATTGGGAGTCAAAGATACATGATGTAGAAACGCTAGAACGAAAATATTATTTTTAGCGAGATTGCCACAGCCTAGTGCTCATATTCTTGCAAAGGGTACATCAAAAATTTGTTCCCGTAGTCGAAAATTCCTATATTTGTGAAGAGAAATCCCGCCCTGCGGGATTTTTTCTGTTTTTATAGCCGCAGGCAAAACACTTAAAAGAACCTGCAACAAGATTCTAATTTGTTGATTCAAAAGCACAAACACATACATGAGCAACGTATCATATTATACCGCAGAAGGGTTAAAAAAACTTAAAGAAGAACTAGATTATCTTAAAAACGTCATGCGGCCGAAGGCATCGCAAGACATTGCCGATGCCAGAGACAAAGGCGATTTGAGTGAAAACGCAGAGTATGACGCTGCGAAAGAGGCGCAAGGTTTACTGGAAATGCGCATTTCAAAATTAGAGGACATTTATGCTAATGCCCGCTTGATAGACGAAAGTCAGCTCGACACTTCAAAGGTGCTCGTGCTTTCAAAAGTGAGAATCAAAAATCAAGCAAACGGCATGGAGTTGAACTATACCTTAGTTGCCGAAAGTGAAGCCGATTTAAAGTCGGGTAAGATTTCAGTTACATCGCCAATAGGAAAAGGCCTATTAGGGAAGTCAAAAGGCGATATTGCTGAGATTACCGTTCCAAACGGCGTTCTTAAGTTTGAAATTTTAGATGTTACTCGCGACTAATGGCTAGTTTATTTTCAAAAATCATTTCCGGGGAAATTCCTTGCTATAAAATTGCTGAAGACGAAAAGCACTTGGCTTTTTTAGACATAAATCCGAATGCAAAAGGTCACACTTTGTGTATTCCAAAGCAAGAAATCGACCAGCTTTTTGACATGGATGCTGCGTCGTATACGGCCTTGTTGCAGTTTGCTCATCACGTTGCCGTTGGCTTGAAAAAAGCAATCCCGTGTAAACGAGTTGGCATGGCAGTTATTGGGCTTGAGGTTCCGCATGCACATGTACATTTGATTCCATTAAATGAAATGGACGAGATGCGTTTTCAAAACAAAGTTAAATTAGAACCGGCAGAATTTGAGGCTATCGCTAAACAAATTCGCGAAAAACTATAACATTTATAAGGATTAGACTTTTAAGGTTTTATTAATTATGTTTACCAAAACAAACATACTTATGAAATCTTTACAGAAAATTCTTGTTGCCTGCCTCGCAATAACAGCATTTTCATGCGGCAACGACGACGCCAACAACTCGGTAGACCCATCATTACTTGTAAAAAAGTGGTATTACGTAAGTGATAAAGTAGCAGGTGAGACCATTCCTTATGATGACCATGAGCCTTGCGGCAGAGATTATTCTGAGTTTTTAAGCAATGGAACTATGAACGACGTGGATGTTTTCAACTGCGAACTCATAACAGACACGTATAGTTACACGGTAAATGGAAATCTGCTTACCGTTTCAGACTCGCAATTTACGCAAACCGTAACCATTTCAAAGTTAACAGCAACGGGGCTCGAAGTACAATCTACTTACGATTATGACGACGACGGAGATGCTGAAGTGGTTACTGTGGTTTATACTTCGATTTAATCTACCAGTTCTTTATTTCAAAAGTAGTGTTATCTGAACTAGTTAACACTTTCTTGTTCAAACGCAATAAAAAAGCCGCTTCAGTTTTGAGGCGGCTTTCTTATTTAACGTGAGTTCGATGTAAAAATTGAAGTTAGAAATCATTTAAATAGTTGGTTACAAGACGTGTTTTCTTTGGGAAACCGAGGTGTCTCATAAAAACACAACGCCGTAAGCGACTGTTTAAATGGTTAGCTTTAAAAATAGCGCAGCAAAAATTTCCTTAAACTATTTAAAAGCCTCAATTCAAGCGTTCTAACAAAGATTTTTATGTCGAACGCACGTTATTTATTTCATGTGGAAATCTTCCATGAATTTTGTCGTGTAATTTCCTTCAACGTATCTCGGATCATCCATCAATTGTCGGTGAAACGGAATGGTGGTTTTAATGCCTTCAATAACAAACTCGTCGAGTGCGCGTTTCATTTTATTGATTGCTTCCTGACGGGTTTGCGCCGTTGTAATGAGCTTAGCGATCATCGAATCGTAATTTGGCGGAATCGTGTAACCTGAATAAACATGAGTATCTAAACGCACTCCGTGTCCTCCAGGAGTATGCAGGTTTGTAATTTTACCTGGAGAAGGTCGGAAATCGTTATACGGATCTTCGGCGTTGATACGGCATTCAATAGAATGTAACTGCGGCAAATAATTTTTACCTGAGATTGGCACACCAGCGGCAACAAGTATTTGTTCGCGAATCAAATCGTAGTCGATTACTTGTTCTGTAATTGGGTGTTCTACTTGGATACGTGTGTTCATTTCCATAAAGTAGAAATTGCGGTGCTTATCGACTAGAAATTCTACTGTTCCAGCACCTTCGTACTTAATGTACTCCGCAGCTTTAACGGCGGCTAGGCCCATGCGTTCGCGCAAATCATCGGTCATGAATGGCGAAGGCGTTTCTTCAGTAAGCTTTTGGTGACGTCTTTGTACCGAGCAGTCGCGTTCTGAAAGGTGACAAGCTGTTCCATAAGAATCGCCTACCACTTGAATTTCGATGTGTCGCGGTTCTTCGATTAATTTTTCCATGTACATACCGT
>JAIXTU010000126.1 GCA_027483785.1 Flavobacterium sp. | reverse complement strand
GTGACTTCTGCGAGCTAAAAAAAGCCGTTGCTTGAGCTTATCGAAGGTAGTTTGTCGGAGGCCTGTGCAATTTTTGGTTAATGATACTTTCTGTGTTTTCTTCAACGGTTCGATATTCGACAATATTCTGTGAGTTTCGGTGACTTCTGCGAGCTAAGAAAAGCCAGTGCTTGAGCTTGGCAAAGGCTTTTTCGCTTTTTTTGATTGTTTTGCTTTTTTCTATTTTTTCTATTTTTTTCTATTCCCGTATTTCCGGGTGAGCGATAGGAGTGATATCCTTTTTGGCGCTTCGGAATTTCCACTATTTTTCGCCAAAAAGATAAAGCGGATAGCGCGACGGCGCTTCGACAAGTTCAGCGACCGTTTAGCGAAGCCGTGCACGATCGGAGAAGCGCCGGCACCCCCAAATTATAATCTTAAAAATTCAGCCACTTCATTAAAAATTTAGTGCTATAGAATTTTTAGCATCAGGATTTTAACCGTAAAAAAGTACGTTCTTTGCAGCGTTTTAAATTTCTCTCCTTATGTCGGTATTTCGCTGCACACTTGTCTTTTTCGCACTACTAACTTCGCTTGTTCACGGACAAACTTCTGGATTTACCCTTTCGGGGAAAATAAATTCGGCCAGCGACGCAAACCTGCCGATAACCATTACTTTAAGCACTCCTTCAAACAAAGTAGTAGCTACAACTTCGGTTAACGAACAATTTCAATTTGTGTTTACCAATGTAGCCACCGGCACATACAATCTGCGCATTGAAGCAACTGCCGCAGAACCTATAATTAGAAAAGGAATCGCTGTTAACTCCGATACCGATTTAGGTGTTTTCGAACTTAAACAGCAATCAACGCAATTAACAGAGGTGGTAATTTCTCAAAAGAAGCCCATCGTGAAAGTACAAGCGGATAAAACCGTTTTTCAAGTAGAAAATACCATTAATGCTACCGGAACTTCGGGATTTGAATTGCTTCGAAAAACTCCGGGCGTGGATATCGACAATAACGACAATTTAATTGTTGAAGGAAAATCGGGCGTACTGATTTACATCGATGGAAAACAATCCTTTTTAAGTGGTTCTGATTTAACCGATTTCCTCAAAACCATTCAAGCTACCGATATTTCAGCCATCGAACTCATTACACAGCCGTCGTCGAAATACGATGCCGCAGGAACTGCAGGTATCATTAACATCAAACTCAAGAAAAGCAAGTTGTATGGTACCAACGGTAGTGCGTCGACGGGCTTAAACATTGGCGAGTTTGCCACAACGGTTAATGCGGTAACAATCAACAATCGCAGTAAATACGGCAATTTTTACGCGAATTACAGCAACCGTTTTGGTCGAAATTACAGCTTTATCAATTTGTATCGAACTCAAAATGGACTCTTCTTTAATTCGCGTGGAACTACCGAATCGGGCATCAGCGCTAATAATTTTCGTGTAGGTTACGATTATTCGCCAAACAGCAAGCATACTTTTGGAGCGCTTTTAACGGGCAACTTCAACAACAATTACAGTAACGTAAATACACGAACGCCAATTGGTGTGCTAAATCCGATACGAACCGACAGTATTTTGCGTGCGAACAATAGAAATGATGCTCGAAATAAAAATTTGTACGCCAATTTAAATTACAAATATCAGGATTCAATCGGACGTCAGCTTAATATCGATGCCGATTACGGTTTGTATTCGAGTGATCGCGACTCGTTTCAACCCAATTTGTATTTTGATCCAACCGAGACGCAGGTGTTGAGTAGCCAAATAACGCGACAAATAACGCCAACTGAAATCGACATTTACACTTCGAAAATCGATTACGAACAGCCGCTTTTCAAAGGTAAGTTTAGTACGGGCGCAAAATTTTCGCTGGTAAAAACGACCAATGTTTTCGATCTTTTTAATGTTATTAACGATATTCCTGTATTAGATTCGAATCGAAGTAACGCCTTTGATTATTCGGAAAATGTTAATGCATTGTACTTGAATTACAGTCGCGATATCGGAAAATTCAACTTTCAAATGGGTTTGCGTATGGAAAACACCCGATCGAAAGGCGAACTTAATGCTACTCAAACAAATCAAGACCAGGTTGTTGAACGAAATTACACAGACTTCTTTCCGAGTGGTGGCCTTACGTATGCAGCGAATCAAAATAATTCATGGGCATTGATTTACTCGCGAAGAATTGAGCGTCCGAATTATCAATCACTAAATCCATTTCAATTTCAGTTGGATGAATTGAATTTCCAGCAAGGAAATCCGTTTTTGCGTCCGCAGTACACGCACAACATCAAATTGAATCATACTTATAAATACACGTTGAATACTAGTTTGACGTACACGTATGTAACCGATTTTTTTGCGCAGGTGACCCAAATTGTCGATGAAAAAAAGAGTTCTTTAATCACAAAGAATGTTGCGAATCAAGAAGTTATAAACTTAGGAGTTTCGTATCCGTTTAATGTCAAAGAGTGGTGGAATGTGTATGCCAGCGTAAATGCTTTTCAGAGCAAATACACTGCAAATAGTCCTGAATTTGTGCCGCTTACGCAAGAAACCTTAAGTTTTTACGGACAAAACACGTTTACCTTACCCAAAGATTATACGATAGAGGTTTCAGGTTGGTATTCTTCGCCCGCAGTTTGGGGCGGAACGTATCGTACTGCGTCTATAGGTTCGCTTGATTTGGCGTTCCAAAAGCTGTTTTTAAATAAAAAGCTCAATGTTCGATTGGCATTCTCAGATATTTTATTCACTTCACCATGGCACGGCGATACTCAATTTGGTGACTTAGCCATTCGCGGCGACGGTGGCTACGATAGTCGCCAAGTGCGTTTAAACGTGAGTTACAAATTTGGTAGCGATTCGGTAAAGAAAATGCGCGAACGATCGACCGGTTTAGAAGACGAGCAAAATCGTTTGGGATCGTAAAGCATTAATGCAGTTTACGATATGCCGTAGGAGCACTTCCTTTTTTTCGTAAAAATACTCGATTGAAGTAGCTGAGCGTTTCAAACCCACAGTCGTTGGCTATTTGCGCTACAGATTGATCAGTTTGCAACAGCAGTCGCGCCGCTTCGTTAATACGGATTTCATTTAAGTAATCAGAAAAAGTTTTTCCAACTGCTTTTTTGAAGAACTTACAGAAGTTGCTTTCTGTGAGAAAAATCAAATCGGCTACTTCCTTTAATGTAACTGGCTCTGAAAATCGATTCTGAATATACAAACACACTTTATTGATGCGCATTTCGTGCTGTTTGCTGATAGTTACTTGTGCGGCATTTGGTGCGATGCTTCTGTGTGGAACGTTTGTTAGTTGATCCAAAACGTGCAGTAATTGCAAAATTTTCGACAAGTCCTTTCGATGAATCACTTCTTCCATGTCGCGAATTAATTCTGCGGAAGCATTAAAAGCCAATCCGCTTGAAGCTTTTGTCAATAATGCTTTAATGGAGACACATTCGCGCAAATTTCCGAGCGATTCGAAAAGGATGGGCGTGAATTGAATAACGATGGCTTCAACCGTTTCGCCCGTAATCTCTTTACTTGACCAAGTGTGCGGTACATAACTTCCCAAAAGTATCAAATCACCTGCTTCGAACGGTTCGTATTTGTTGCCAACCAATCTAAATCCAGATCCACGAACTATGTACGTCAATTCATACTCCGGATGATAATGCCATTTGAATTCAAAAAAAGGCAGTTCAAAACGGTAGGCGTACAAGCTTTGGCGGCCTTTCTCTAATGGAATGTCTTCTAAATACGCTTTCAACTTTATTATGAATTTTTAGAGAGCTAAAGCTAAATAAAAATTCAATATAGTGTTATATTTTGTCAATTTTATGGTATTTGAACGCGGTAGCTTGTTCTAGTTTTGGGTTATAGAACAATTTTCATTTCTAAATCCGATTACGAACACAAAAAATACGCAAATGGTAGTTCCGGCACACATCAAAGAAGAGTTAAACACTTTCGTGGAATTAACTTCCGAGCAGATCGCTTTTTACGATACCAATCGATACATAAAAGTAAAACAGGTGTTAAGTTCAGAAACTTTACAGTTTTTTAATGAGCAAATTTCGAAGCAAGTTGCTCTAATGAATACCGAAAGTACTGCTTTAGAAGATCGAACCACTTATGGAAAAGCCTTCTTGCAACTATTTAATTTGTGGCTTGAAAATGATGTGGTTAAAGAACTGGTTTTCAGTAAGCGCATTGCAAAAATTGCCGCCGATTTAATGCAAACGTCTGGAGCGCGTTTGTACCACGATCAAGCATTGTTTAAAGAAGCTGGCGGTGGAATTACGCCTTGGCACGCTGATCAGTACTATTGGCCGCTCACCACAGATAAGACAATTACAGCTTGGATTCCACTGCAGGCAACTCCTTTGGAAATGGGACCTTTGGAATTCAGTGCGGGAAGTCAGCGTTTGGTTGAAGGTCGCGAATTAGCGATTGGCGACGAAAGTGAAGCCGTTATCCAAAAGAAACTACGTGTAACCGATTTTGAGCACGTTATCGAAGCCTTCGATGCTGGCGAAATCAGTTTCCATTCCGGTTGGGTTTTTCACCGCGCTGGAGCCAACTCCACCAACGAAATGCGAAAAGTAATGACTGTAATTTACATGGACGAAAACATGATTTTGAAACAGCCAGAAAATAAAAATCAAGAAACCGATTGGCATAAATGGTGTCCGGGCGCTGTTGTTGGGCAGGAGATCGACACGCCATTAAATCCGGTTTTATACTCGTCGAAACGTTCATGAAAATTAAATACATCGCTCCGTTTTGGGGACAAGAACAGCTTTCGGCAGAAGCTTTTCTGACGAAAGTAGTGCAAAGCGGTTACGACGGCGTGGAAATCAACTTCCCAGACAACGAATTGTTTGTTACGGAATTTAGCAAGGCGCTCCTAAAGATTCGCGAAAGCGTAAATCCTGAATTTATTTTCATCGCCCAACAAGTTTTAGGTTTTAAAGAGGAAACAGCTAGTGCGTACAAACAACGAATGAGTGATCGTTTGGCGTATTTACTTGAACTGCAACCAACTTTCGTGAATTCGCATACGGGACGCGATTATTTCGATTTCTATGAAAACTGCGATTGTATCGAAACCACCAAACAGCTTTCGCAGCAATATCAAATTCCGATTTACCACGAAATTCATCGCGGCCGATTTTCATTTCATGCCAAAACCCTAATTCCGTACTTGGATATTTTTCCCAATTTAGAATTGGTAGGCGATTTATCTCACTTCTGCGTAGTTTCAGAAAGCATGCTTGAAGGGCAATCACCGTATTTAAAGCAAATTTTCCCGAGAATCAAGCATTTGCATGCGCGAGTTGGCTGGCAGCAAGCGCCTCAAGTAAACCATCCGTTTGCACCGGAATGGGATACGCACGTACAGCAATTTTTGTTTTGGTGGAAAGAAATCGTACAGCTGCATCGCTCTAAAACCATGGTTTCTATTACACCTGAATTTGGTCCGTTTCCGTATTTACCGCAAGCGCCGTTTTCGCAAAAACCCTTTGTCAATCAATGGGATATAAATAATGAATTTAAGCAATTTTTGAAACAAAATCTTCCGAGTTATGCCTAGTTCCAATCAAAAATATTTGCGTTACATCACGTTTAGTGCCGCTTTAGGTGGTTTGCTTTTTGGCTATGATACTGCGGTAATCTCGGGCGCTATCGGAAGTTTAACCAGCTATTTTCAGTTAACAGCTGTCGAAACGGGTTGGGCTATTTCTAGTGCGCTCGTAGGTTGTTTAATCGGTGCTTTTTTTTCGGATTCGTTGAGTAGTCGCTACGGACGCAAACCAACCATGCTCATTTCGGCTGTGCTTTTTACGATTAATTCAGTCGGAACAGCTATTCCGGAAAGTTTTAGCGTTTTTGTTTTCTTCAGAATTGTTGGTGGCGTAGGAGTTGGCTTAGCATCGATGGTTGTACCGATGTACTTGGCGGAAATTGCACCAGCTAAAAAGCGCGGCGCTCTAGTGGCAAACTACCAATTAGCTATTGTAATAGGTATTGTACTTGTGTATTTTGTCAATTACTTTATTGCATTACAAGGCAATACACAATGGAATTTGACCACCGGTTGGCGCTGGATGTTTGGATCGGAACTCTTGCCATCGATTTTATTTTTAGTTTGTTTGTTTTTGATTCCTGAGAGTCCGCGTTGGTTGGCAACCAAAGGAAAAGATCAGCAAATGCAAGCAGTTTTAGAACGCATAAACGATAGGGAAGAGGCAGCAGCGGCTCGTCGGGAAATCGATGAAAATTTGGGAACATCGTCCGAAAATCAGTGGAAATTCTTATTTCAACCCAGCTTTCGAAAAGTACTTTTCGTGGGAATTGTACTTTCAGTTTTGCAGCAATTTTGTGGAATTAACGCCATTTTGTATTACGCGCCTGAAATTTTTAAGAATTTGGGAAGCTCAGCCGACGCATCTCTTTTAGAAACCAGCGTTTTGGGTGTTGTGAATCTTATTTTTACGCTTTTAGCGATAAAATG
>JAIXTU010000064.1 GCA_027483785.1 Flavobacterium sp. | reverse complement strand
ATGGTTTCAATATCGCAATCCAATTGTTTCAATTCCGGTATGCGCTGCAAAAGCTTTTTAAAATTGAAGGCTTTCAGGGCTTTGGTTTCAAAATCCTTCACCATACCAATGGTTCCACCGGTGTAAATCAATAAAATACGCGCTTTATTCGATGGCTCCATACTTCAATTTATTGAAAACCGGATTGGCGTACATAGCTAAAAAGCTCTGCATTTGGTTCCGATCGTTGGCGTCGATGCGCAATTCCAAACGGCGCTCAAACAGCTGCTTTTCGCTTTCTGTGTATTTGTGAGCAAAATCGGCCGATTCATTTAACAAATCGTATGCAATAAAATTGGTCGGCCACAAGCGGTAATTGCTAATAATCGAATCGTCGATTTTTTGCGCCAATGCCTGAATTTGCTTGTTGGTATTATCGGTTTCGGCCAGAATATCGTCGATTTCTGTATCCAAAGTTTTTCCGATATGTATGTGAATGCGTTTCTTCTGACCCATAATGCCGCTAAGCAAGGTCATAAAATCCTCGTTCTTTTCTTTGATGTACTTTTCGTTGTTGGCTTCGGCCAGTAATTGCGGCATTTTCAATGCGTCGGTCGGGTCGTATTCGTACGAAATAGCCACAGGAACAATTCGTGCTTTCTTGAAATAGTGCAGCTGATGATCGTCGCCTGCGCCCATCGCTAGCATCTTTAAAACACCCGGGTGAGTAGCGTCGTTACCGTCTTTGGTGCGTCCTTCGCGCTGGGCAATCCATACCGAACGGTTTTCTCTGCGCAGCAAACGCGCAATGTATTCCGACATTAACTTCGAGCTTTGCAACAACTCGCGAGGCGGTAATCCGCGCTGTACCAAAAAGTTGCGATTCATCCGCGAAAGCGATTTCAAAAAAGATTTCTTCACTAAATTATCGCCAATTGCCGAGGCTGTCATCACCAATCCGTGCTCAAAAAGGGCGGCATTGAGCAGCGATGTGTCTAAAATAATGTCGCGGTGATTCGAGATAAACAAATACGCTGTGTTGGGTTCGAGCTTTTCAAATCCCGATGTACTCAAGCCTTCTGCGCTATTTCGCAGCACTTGTTGCACCGAATGGTAAATAAAATTGCACTGAAAATCGCGAATACTATGCGTTTTCTTCAACTGCTCTTTCCACACCTCGTCGGCAACGTCTGGAAACGTAAAATTCATCAAAGCCTTCATCATCGGATGATGCAATACTTCGCAAATAGCAGCATTAATCTCCGTGTCGTAATAAGGCCTTATGGCGTCAAATTTTTGCATTATTCTCAAATTGTGTCGGCACAAAAGAACGAAAATTTAACCGAAAGCCGTTTACCTAAGCGTTAATTCGCCTGTTCGAATTTTTTGGCCGTTGCGGCGCAGCAAACTTCTTCCCAACCAATGTTCTGTTACGCGCCGCCGCGCTTTCCGCTGTAGCACCAATTGCCGGCAGCGGGCGTCAGGGGCTTTCAACGGGCTCTCGTTGTCGCCGCTTTCAGCCACTTCCGCTAACGCCACCGGCAATCGCTGCTGCCGCTTCAATCGCTAACGGATTAGCCTCCCAAACCCAAAATCGTACACGGCAATCGCTTCTATGTTTCTTCGTCAAAAACATACAAGTGCCATTAACTTGCAATTTTTGAAACTATTCTTTCTTTGAAAATTCTTACTTTAAGGTAATTTTTACCTCAACATTTCCTTTACAACACCGAAAATTCAGCAGAAGCTTGTCTCGTTGCCAAATCGCCGAAAATCAGCAGCAATAAGGCGTTCGCAAACGTTTTCGCGTCTAAAAAACCTGTATAGTTTTTATATAGGAATGCCTTACATCGTAAAACTCCTTTTGTATTCTACATTTGTTTCAAACATCAAAACAACATTCTATGAAAAAAATTACCCTTTATTTTACTGGATTGTTAATTTCTTGTGGCTTTTCTGCGCAAGCTGTTAACTTTCCTGTTAAATCGAGCGCTCCTCTAGACGGAACGCCCACGCAAGCTGCTCCAACTCCTGAGTTTCCAGCTGCAAACGTAATTTCTCTTTTTAGCAACGCCTATACAAACGTGCCAGTAGATACTTGGCAAACATCGTGGTCGGTTGGTGTGCTCACTGAAACGCAAATTGCCGGAAACGACACCAAACAATACAACAATGTATCGTTTGTGGGTATCGAAACCATTGCCAGCCAAATCAACATTAACAACATGTTGTATTTACACATGGATATTTGGACACCAAACATGACTACGTTCCGTGTGAAATTAGTCGACTTCGGCCCAAATGCCATTTTTGGCGGCGGCGATGATACCGAGCACGAACTTATCTTTAATCCAACCTTAAACGGCTGGAATACCTTAAACATTGATCTAGCAAATTTCACAGGATTGCAAAACCGCAACAATATCGCACAGTTGATTATTTCGGGCTTGCCTGCTGGACAAGGAACTGTTTTTGTAGACAACGTTTTCTTTCACAACGTAGCTACTAGCACGCCACAAGAACCAACCGTTGCCGCAGCAACCCCTACACGTTTGGCAGAAAATGTCATTTCACTTTTCAGCAACACGTATAACAATGTACCTGTAGACACGTGGCAAACGTCTTGGTCGGCTGGCGTTGTATCAAACTTTGATGTCGAAGGAAACGACATTAAGAAGTACGAAAGTTTAAATTTCGTTGGCATCGAAACTGTAGCAAATCAGATCGACGCATCAGAAATGCTCTTCTTCCACATGGATATTTGGACACCAAACATGACGACATTTCGCATTAAACTTGTAGATTTTGGTGCTGATGCTGCTTTTGGTGGAGGAAACGACACAGAACATGAGCTTACTTTTACCCCAAATCAGTCGGGTTGGGTAGGTCTAGAAATTCCGATGGCCGATTTCGTTGGGCTTACCACCAGAGAACACATCGCACAGATCATTTTGTCGGGAACTCCGGTAGGACAAGGAATTGTTTTCGTAGACAACGTGTATTTCCATAAAGAAGGTGTTGTGGTTCCGGTAGAACCTACCGTTGCAGCCGCTACGCCAACGCGTCCTGCACAAAACGTGATTTCCATGTTTAGTAACGCATACACAAACGTTCCTGTTGATACGTGGCAAACTTCTTGGTCGGTAGGAACCGTTTACGATGTACAAATCGAAGGAAACGATACCAAGAAATACGAAAACTTAAATTTTGTAGGTATCGAAACGGTGAACAACCAAATCAACGCCACATCTATGCTGTACTTCCACATGGATATCTGGACACCTAACATGACCTCTTTCCGCATTAAATTAGTTGATTTTGGTGCAGATGGTGCGTTTGGTGGCGGTAACGATACGGAACACGAAATTACTTTCACACCAGCACAAGCAGGTTGGGTGAGCTACGAAATTCCGTTAAGCGACTTTTCTGGACTTATCAATAGAGCAAACATTGCACAATTAATCTTGTCGGGAACACCGTCTGGAAGCGGAATTGTCTTTGTAGACAACGTATATTTCCACAACGTACCCGTTGTCGATCCGAATGTGCCTGCAGTGGCAGCAAACACTCCTGATGCTGATCCAGCTTTAGTACAATCTATGTTCTCAGAAAGCTATACGAATCTTCCTGTAGATACTTGGAAAACCTCGTGGTCGGCAGCTAATTTTGCAGATGTTGAAATCGCTGGAAATCCAACTAAAAGATATACTTCACTAGATTTTGTAGGTATCGAAGCTACAACAGATCCGATCGATGCTTCGCAAATGAATTACTTCCATATCGATGTGTGGACACCAAACATGACGGCCTTCCGCATCAAGTTAGTAGATTTCGGTGCAAACGGTACTTTTGGTGGTGGCGACGACGTTGAGCACGAATTGAGCTTCACACCAGTACAATCTGAATGGAATACGTACGCTATTCCATTGAACGACTTTACAGGTTTGGTAACTCGTTCGAATATTGCGCAATTAATCTTATCAGGTAATCCAACAGGGCAAGGTATTTTGTATGTAGATAACGTATTCTTCTCTGCTATTCCGTTGAGTGTTAACGCTCCTGAACAAACCAGCCTTTCGCTTTATCCAAACCCGGTTAACGACGTGCTACAAATTTCGACAGCAGCAGAGCCGGTAACACGTATAGAAGTGTACAACAGTCTTGGTCAATTAGTTTTCGAGAACAAAGGCGCTGCACTTACACAAATTAACACAGCAGCTTGGACTGTAGGAACGTACATTGCAAAAATTCAGATTGCAGATCAAACGATTACGCGTAAAATCGTAAAAAAATAAAATAGTTTTTTGTAGTTGATTGTTAAAGCTGCACCCCAAAACGGTGCAGCTTTTTTTATAAAAGCACTTATAATCAAATATTCGAATTTTATTTAGTGTCGTTTTCTTACATTTTTTTATCGCCGCATTTTAACTGTTGAACTTTAATTGTAGTGTGCAGTACGAAATCGCTGTAGTTGCTGTATTTTTATCACAAGCTTTCTTTAATTTGCACTATGCCCAGAATAAAAATTTCGCTGAATTCAAATAGCAATGTTCACAAAAGCCTAATCGGGCTTTTGCTTTTTGGACTGTTTTCGTGTACTGTATTTGCGCAAGAATTACCACCAATTGTTCCATATAGCCCGAAGTTATACAACGCCGGAAATCAAAACTGGATGATCGACCAAGATGCGCAGAAGCGTTTATTCTTCGCAAATAACGAGGGCTTGCTTGAGTTTACGGGCGCTTCTTGGAACTTGTATCCTTCGCCAAACGAAACCATAATTCGTTCGGTAAAAGTAATCGACGGACTCATATACACGGGCTGTTATATGGAATTTGGGTATTGGAAACGAGAATCAACCGGAATACTAAAATACCACTCGCTAAGCGCGCCAATCCGAAAATACCTTCTAGACGACGAGCAATTCTGGAATATTTTACAATATCAAGACTTTGTGCTGTTCCAGTCGTTAAGTCGGATTTACATCTATCAAAAATCGACGCGCAAGTTTAAAATCATTGCACCTAAAGAACAAATTTTAAAGGCTTTCAATACCGGAAGCAATCTGTATTATCAAACAGCTACGGGAAATTTATTCGAAATCGAAAATGCCAAAAGCAAGCTTATTTCAAGCGATTCGAAAATTAAGACCAATAAAATTGTTCGTATCGAGAAGAAAGGCGAAGCGCTTGTTATTCTTACTCAACTAAACGGGTTTTTAACGCTGTATCAAGGAAAAGTATTTGCCAGTAGTTTTCCGGTTAATGCGCTACTGCAAGCCAGCAGTGTGTACAGTTCACAACATTTGAAAAACGGCGGCTCGGTTATTGGCACTGTATCCGATGGGATTTTTATTCTAAATCCGGATTACAGTGTACAATTTCACATCACACAAGCACTCGGTTTGAGCAACAATACCGCTTTATCGCTTTTTGAAGATCACGACAAAAATGTATGGGTAGGTTTAGATAACGGAATTAACTGTATTAATTTACAGTCGCCAGTAAAAAGTTATAGCGACCGTTCAGGATTGTTAGGAACGGTTTATACTTCCGAGCTGTATCAAGGAATTCTCTACGTAGGAACCAACCAAGGATTGTTCTGCAAAAAATGGAACAGTGGCGAATCATTCCGCATTGTAGCAGGAACAAAAGGCCAAGTCTGGAATCTCTTTGCCTACGCCGGAAGTTTGTTTTGCGGACATGATTCGGGTACGTTTCTGATTAAAGATGCCGTGGCCATTCCCATTTTTAGCCAATCGGGTACCTGGAAGTTTGCTGCCGTACCCAATAAACCCAATCTGCTGCTGCAGGGAAATTACTATGGTTTGTCGGTTCTAGAAAAAACCACTACCGGCTGGCGATTTCGCAATAAAATTGCCAAATTCGATTATTCTTCAAAAAATTTCGAACTCTCCGAAGGAAATCAAATCTATGTTTCACACGAATACAAGGGAATCTTTAGATTGGAAGTTGATCCGGCGCTTACAAAATCTGTAAATGTTTTCACGTACGATCAACCAAAAAAGGGAAAGAACGCTGGTTTGATAAAGTACCAGAACCAAATTTATTATGCTAGTAAAAGCGGGATCTACAAATTAAATACTCAGACGAAAAGCTTTACACGAGATCCATTTTTTAGTCAGATTTTAGATAAGGATGAGTATACATCGGGAAAGTTAATCGTCGATAAATCCAACAAACTTTGGATGTTTACAAAAAACTACATCCATTACTTTACGGTCGGGAAATTGAGTAATAAGTTGGAATTTAATTTTATTCCGATTTCAGCCACGCTCACCAATTCGATGTTGGGTTACGAAAATGTCACACAAATTTCGCCTTCTTCGTATCTGATTGGAACCACCGACGGATATTACACCTTAAACATTGATGATTTAAGTTTCAGCAATCATCCGGTGGCTATTACGTATGTTTCAAATTACAAGCAAAACGAACGCGAACAATTTGTTTCGGTAACGGAGGAAGGTTCCTTTTCTCACGATCAAAACAATATGATGTTTAGTTATGCAGTACCGGAGTTTAATAAGTACATCAACGCCGAATATCAATTTGCGCTTAACGGATTTCAAGACAACTGGAGTAAATGGAGCAGCAAATCGGCTACAGGATTCAAAAATTTAGAGCCCGGCACCTATACATTTATGGTTCGGGCCAAAATTGCTAATTCAAAACCGGTTAACGTGGCGGTTTATAAGTTTACCATCTTAAAACCCTGGTATGCCACTAATCTGGCATTATTAATTTACTTGATACTAGGCATTTATTTAGGATTCTTTATTCACAAAAAGTACAAACGCTATTACCAAAACCAGCGTGAAAAGTTAATCGAAGAAAATAATTTGCTTTTAGAAATCAAAGAGTTAGAGAACGAGCAACAACTGATGAAGCTTCGTAACGAGCAATTGGCAAAAGACGTAGATAGCAAAAGTAAAGAGCTTGCCGTATCTACACTTACGCTGATTCAAAAGAACGAACTCTTGGCTTTAATTAAAGAAGATTTGAATAAAACTTCTGCTGGTGATGCCACACGTGGAGTAAAGAATGTAATTTCTAAAATCTCTAAAAATATATCTGAAGACGACAATTGGAGTGTTTTTAAAGAAGCTTTTGACAGCGCCGATAAAGATTTCTTGAAGAAAATCAAGCAAGCACATCCGGCACTTACTCCCAACGATCTTCGCTTGTGTGCGTACCTGCGCTTGAATTTATCCTCGAAAGAAATAGCTCCATTGCTAAATATTTCGGTTCGCAGTGTAGAGATAAAGCGATATCGTTTGCGTAAAAAAATGGATTTACCGCACGAACAAGGCTTGGTGGAGTATATATTGTCGATTTAAAGCGTTAATTTTTCATAAAAGTCACTATACATCACCACAACAACAACGTTTGCGAAACGCGGTTTTTGTAGAGTTTTTAGCGATGCTCATCTCTGCAAATCCGCGTAAATCCTTAAATTTTTAAAGATTTCGGAATATTAAATGCTTTTTTTTCTGTTGTATATTTTTTGTTGTGGTTGCTATTTCGAAAAATGCAAGTTTATCCGCCTATTTTCGTAAACGATAACAGCAAAACCAAATATGAAATCAAGAATTTATTTATTCGCACTAGTCTTATGGGCTTTTGGTTTACAGGCGCAGAATATCAATATTCAGGGTACTGTAAGCGAAGCATCATCGGGGCTACCGCTACCAGGAGTTAGTATCTCGGTGGGCGGAAAAGCTACAGCAGCTTCCGACTTAGATGGAAACTACACGTTAAACAATTTAACCGAAGGGCAGGTCGTTGAATTTACCTATGTAGGTTTTACACCTTTTAACCTGACGGTTAGCCGCAGCGGCACTTTCGACATTAAGTTAAAAGAAGAAGTTAACACGCTAGAAGACGTCGTGGTAATTGGTTACGGTGAGAAAAAGCGAAAGAATGTAACGGGAGCGGTTTCGGTAGTTAGCGCAAAAACCATCGAAGATTTATCTCCTTTTAAAACCGAGCAAGCCTTACAAGGCACTGTTGCAGGCGTTACGGTAACGCAACAATCGGGAGCTCCAGGCGCTGGTTTAGATATACGTATTCGCGGTGTTGGGACAAATGGAAATGCGGCACCTTTGGCAATAATCGATGGATATCAAGGCGACTTAAGTCTTTTAAATCCGAGCGATATCGAATCGATTACAGTGCTGAAAGATGCGCAAGCGGCTATTTATGGAACAATTGGCGCAAACGGGGTGATACTTATTACAACTAAAAAAGGAAGAAAAAACACCCAAACAACTTTTTCGGTTAACACTTTTACTGGGTTTCAAGAAACAACGCGAAAACTACCATTGTTGAATGCCACAGAATACGCGCTACTTTTAAATGAAAGTTACGCAAATGGAGGTCAAGCAGTTCCTTTTCCTAATGTTTCTAATCTAGGATCAGGTACCGATTGGCAAGATCAAGTTTTCGATACTTCTCCTATTCGAAATACAGATTTCTCGTTCAGAGGAGGAAGTGAAAAAGTTTCGTATATGTTTAGTGCTTCTGATTTTTATCAGGAAGGTATTGTGGGTAGCGAAAAGTCAGATTTCAAAAGAAACACAGCACGTTTGCAATTAGACGCTGATTTGACTTCCAAACTGAAACTTAGTACCAACGTGATATATACTTTTATTGATAGGGATTCCTTCAACGAAAACGGATTAGGTTCAGTTCTCTTTAATGCAGTAAATGCTGATCCAACACTACCCGTTTACGACACAAATGGGAATTTTGCGCTAATTCCGAGCACTCCTGGATATGGAATAGAAGTAATTAACCCAGTTCAACAATTGGACAATACCTTTAATGACTACAAAATCAAGAAATTAAACGGAAGTTTTGGGCTCGATTATACGGTTACATCTAATCTTATTCTAACAGGACGAGTCGGATTTAATACCTCGAACAGCAGAGGTAAAAATTTCAATAAGCAAGTAAACTACGGTGGTAAAGTTTTCGACATAACCAGAAGTAGCGTAAACCAAAATGCTATTGAAGATAATGATTACACTTTTGACTTTTTTGGATCGTATACGTTCAAAATCCTCGATAATCATTCATTTACCACAACATTAGGATCTACAATTTACAAGGCTTATGGAAGCGGTTTGTTTGCTACTGGTTTTGATGTACCGAATAATAGCTGGGAGTTTGCCGATATAGCATTAGCAATCGGAACTAGTCCAGATGGAGGAAGAGATGTTGGATCTTATGCATACGACGAGCGCCGTTTATCTTATTTTGGCCGCTTAGAGTACAATTACAAAGACAAATATCTCGTGTCTATGGTGATGCGCAGAGATGCTTCAACTCGATTTGGATCGGATAACAGAGTTGCTGTTTTTCCTTCAATTACAGCGGGTTGGAAAATTTCAGAGGAGAAATTTTTCCCTCAAAATAAAATTGTGAACTTCTTAAAAATGCGTGTGAGTTACGGGGAATTAGGGAACGATGCAATTGGCAGTAATCTAGCTTCTGGCTCTTTATCGGGAGAGGCTACTTATGTAATTAATGGAAATTTAGTTAACGGTCGTGCAATTGGTGTTCTTCCAAACCCTACTGTATCTTGGGAGGAAGCAAGAAAATTTGATTTTGGACTAGATGCAGAAGCTTTTAACAGCAAATTGAAGTTAACAGCTGATTACTTTATTGATACTAGAGCAGACTTGTTAATTGGAGGAATTCCAGTTTCGGGAATCACAGGTATCTATGCCCCTGGTTCAGGAGCACCTACTGTAAACGCTGGAAGTGTTCGCAATTCAGGTATAGAGTTTGCAACAAGTTACAATTCCAGTTCAGATAAAAACTTTAAATTTAATTTTGGTTATAATGTAGCCTTTATCAAAAATGAAGTTTTAGAAGTTGCCAATCAAACAGGGTTTCTAGAAACAGGTTCATTTGGAGTGGGACAACCGTTTATTTCCAGAATGCAGGCAGGGCAGCCTTTAGGAGCCTTTTTTGGATATCAGACCGACGGTATTTTTCAAAACCAAGCTGAGGTTGACGCGCATCCCTCGCAATTAGCACTTGGTGCTGAGGCGGCACCTGGCGACCTTCGATACAAAGATATCAACGGTGATGGGGTAATTAATCTAAATGACCGTACTTTCCTCGGTGATCCAATTCCTGACGTAACAATGGGTTTCAATGTTGGCTTTAATTATAAAAACTTTGATTTCTCTGCGAATGCATACGCGTCAATAGGACACGACATGGTTCGTAACTACGAAAGAGCTTTGGCTAACATGAATCGATTAGATTATGTTTTAGATCGATGGACTGGTGAAGGCACAAGCAACACTGTTCCTCGTGTTACAACAGGGGCGTCAGGTAATAATGTCTTTTCGGACTATTTTGTCGAAGACGCATCCTTTCTTCGTATTCAAGCAATTCAATTAGGCTACTCACTTTCTCCTAAAGTTGTTGAATACCTCGGGTTTTCTAAATTCAGAATTTATGGTGCAGTAAACAACATCTATACCTTTACAAAGTACAAAGGTTTTGATCCTGCAGCCTCTTCAGGAGCCCCAGTTGGAGGAGGTATTGACAATGGCTTCTATCCAGCACCACGCACTTTTATGCTAGGTTTAAATCTTAATTTTTAATACGAATGATCATGAAAAACAACATAATCTTCCGATCTATACTTTTTGTTTTGTTGCTTGGAACGATACATTCTTGCAGCGATGACTTTGTGGACCGCAAACCAGTCTACAATATTGATTCAGAAAACTATTTCAACTCTGAACAAGATTATAACGATGCCCTTATTGCTGCCTACGACCTACTACAAAGTACATACATAAATGTAATGTTAGGCGAGATTGCCTCAGATAATACTTTGTCTGGCGGCGAATCAGCGAACGATGTAATTGGTATTCAGCAAATTGATGAAATGATTCACACACCCGTGAATAGCAATTTACGCGATATTTGGAACTGGATGTTTGCAGGTGTGAATCGTGCAAACTATATCTTAGAGTTTAAAGACAAGACCGACTTCGAAGGCAAAGAGCAAATCATTGCAGAAGCTCGATTCCTTAGAGCATATTACCACTTTGAATTAGTGAAATGGTTTGGAGCAATTCCAATGAAAGGTGATGCTCGATTTAAACTCAACGACGAAAAATCGATTCCGCGTTCTCCTGTTGAGGATGTTTATGCAGTAATTGAGTCTGATTTACAATATGCAGTAGAAAACTTAAATCCGATTGCACCGCAAGTAGGTCGTGCAACAAAAGGCGCAGCGCAGGCACTACTAGGAAAAGTTTACTTGTTTCAAGAAAAATTTGTAGATGCTGCAAATGTTTTGGATGATCTAATCAGCAGTAACCAATACCAATTAGTAGCGAACTACAACACGATTTTTGAAAATAACAACGAAAACAACAGTGAATCGGTTTTTGAAGTACAATATTCTGATGCTGAAGGTGCAGGCTTTGGTTGCTTGCAGTGTAGCGAAGGAAATGTAGCAGTAGGATTTAATGGAATCCGCAATTTCAACGGACCTCTTTTCGATTCAGGATTTAGCTTCAATGTCCCAACACAAGAAGCATATCAAAGTTATGAAGCAGGCGATAATCGAAGAGATGTGGCTATTTTAAATATTGTCACTTTTGCTGCTGCGAATAATGCCACGTACGGAACGGGTTACAAACACACCGGTTATTTCAACAGAAAATACCTTCCCCGTAAAGGCGATGCAAATATCGGCGACCAAAACCTGACCAATCCAAACAATTACAGAGCGATTCGATACGCAGACGTTTTGCTAATGGCTGCCGAAGCCTACAGCAGAGGAGGCATAAACGACGCAACGGCTCGCGAATATTTGAATCGTGTAAGAAGAAGAGCTTTCGGAGATAACAACCACGATATTAGCGCTTCAGGCGCGGCTTTAACCGATTTTATCCTCGCTGAAAGAAGATACGAACTAATGGGAGAAGGTCATCGCTTTTTTGACCTAGTGCGCACAGGAAAAGCTGCAAGTACTATTCCAGGATTCGTAGCAGGCAAGCATGATGTTTTCCCGATTCCGATCGAAGAAATACAATTCGCAAACGGCAATTGGCAGCAAAATCCACAATACTAAAAAAAAAAGAATATGAAAAAAATAGCATCTTTCTTCCTTGTCTTTGCAAGCTTGCTCTTTTGGGCGTGCAGCGACGAATCCGATGTGAATATCGACCTGCTCGACGCTCCAAAAGACATCTCAGCTCTTGTTACAATTTCTCAAGACAACACAGGAAATGTAATTTTCTTACCTAAAGGAACCGGTGTAAGTCAGTACGAAATTTACTTCGGAGACGATTCCACAGAACCCGCTCTGGTGAGCCCAGGTAATACGACAGAGCACACTTATGCCGAGGGAACCTATCAGGCACGAATTGTCGGAGTGGCGCTCAATGGTAAAAGAACCGAAGTAACCCAGGAAGTTACCGTGTCTTTTGTACAACCCACAAACCTAAACGTAACAATTGCTACGGGAGCCAATCTATCGATAACGGTGCAGGCTGAAGCCGAATTGGAAACCTTTTTTGAAGTAACCTTTGGCGATAATCCAGCGGCAGAACCAGTTGCTTTTAATCAAGGAGAGACCATAAATTATACCTACGCCCAAGCAGGAACCTACACAGTTACAGTTACAGCACTAAGCGGCGGTGCAGCAACAACAACCTATACGCAAACGGTAGTTATTGTTGATTTAGGAAGCGCACCTACGCCAACTCAAGCGCAATCGAGTGTAATTTCATTGTTCAGTAATTCCTACACAAACGTACCTGTTGACACTTGGAGAACATCGTGGTCGCAAGCAAATCTGGAGGAATTTCAAGTAGCTGGCGACGATATTAAGAAATACAGCGCGCTGAATTTCGTCGGTATAGAAACAGTTAATAACCAAATCAACGCTACTGGTATGACACATTTCCACACGGATATTTGGTCGTCCGACTTTACGCAATTTCGCGTCAAATTAGTAGACTTTGGTGCAAATGGCGCTTTTGGAGGTGGAGATGATGTTGAGCACGAAATCGTAATCGATAACCCTGCACGCAATCAGTGGGTGAGTTTGGATATTCCGTTAAGTTCATTTACTGGACTAACAACAAGAGCACATATTGCACAATTAATATATGTAGGTCAACCAGCAGGAAATACTACAGTGTATATTGATAACGTGTACTTTTACAATCAAGGCGGACCAACAAACGCACCTGTTGTAGCCGCTCCAAACCCAACTTTGCCACAAGCAAATGTAATTTCAATGTTTAGCGGCGTTTACAATAATGTACCCGTTGATACTTGGCAAACAAGTTGGTCGGCTGGAACACTTACTGATGTAACAATTGCTGGTAATGCGGTAAAACGCTACACTAACTTGAATTTTGTTGGTGTAGAAACCATTGCTAATCAAATTAATGCAACCTCAATGACGCATTTTCATGTAGATGTATGGACACCAAACATGACAGCCGTGCGAATCAAACTTGTTGATTTTGGGCCCAACGGAGCATTCCAAGGCGGCGACGATGTAGAGCATGAATTAACTTTTACACCTACACAAGGAGGTTGGAACAGTTATGATATTCCGTTATCGCAATTCACAGGTCTTGTAAATCGAGCTCACATAGCTCAGTTGATATTTTCAGGAACCCCATCTGGATCCGGAACGCTCTTCGTAGACAACGTTTATTTCCACAACTAAGAATAAAAATTATGAAAAAGTTACTTTTTAAAAGCTTTACCATTCTCAGCCTATTTTTGTTTTTAGGATGCGAAGAAAACAACAGTTTCGGCGAGCTAACAACTCCTGAAAATTTAGCAGTAACGGTAGAAATTATCGGCCAAGACGCTGAAAATCCGAATGGCGACGGAAGTGGATTGGTAAAATTTACCGCCACCGCAGATAATGCTATTTCGTACCAGTTTGATTATGGCGACGGAGTTAGAGGTACAGTTCCTAGCGGTAGTGTAACTCATGGCTATTTCCAGCCTGGTGTAAATACATACACAGTAACTATTACTGCCACGGGAACTGCTGGTATTGCTTCTACAATTACCACAGAAGTTACCGTATTTAGTAATTTCCGTGACGATGAAGCAGTTGCATTCCTTACAGGCGGAACTCAAAAAACATGGTATTGGGCAGCGGGAGAACCCGGACACCTTGGTGTAGGACCCAATAACAGCGATGCCGCGCAGAACTATTTCCCTGTTTATTATGCTGCTGCACCTTTCGAAAAAGCGGGCTCGCCAGACAGTAGCTGTTTGTACGATAACGAATTAACTTTCCGAAAAGACGGAGATAATTTATACTTTAAACTAGATAACGGCGGAAGTACTTTCTTCCATGTCTCTTATAACTCTGTGGGAGGAGGTAGTGCAGGAACCGATTTTTGCTATCCTTACACAGTTGTTGACGAAAGAGTTGTTGGTTTGAGTCCTTCCAACTCAGCTGTAGTTGCCAATAACGTACCCGGACAAACTCGAGGTACCGTGCTTAATTTCACAGATGGAGGGTTTATGGGATATTACATCGGTCAAAGCTCCTACGAGATCATGTCGATAACCGAAAACCGTATGGTAGTACGAGCCGTTATGGGTAATGATTCTGGTTTAGCTTGGTACCATATCTTCACCACTACACCACCCGTACAAGATCCAGTAACGGATTATACAAACCTAGTTTGGTCTGATGAGTTTGATGTTGCCGGAGCACCCGACGCAACCAAATGGGGCTACGATTTAGGTGGCGGCGGTTGGGGAAATAACGAAGTTCAAAGCTACACCAACAACGCGGCTAACGTTGCAGTTAGCGACGGTACGCTGAAAATCAACGCTCTAAAAACAGGCAACAACTGGACATCAGCACGCTTAAAATCACAAGATAAATTCGAATTTACGTACGGAAAAGTAGAAGCACGTGCTAAACTGCCCGTAGGCGGTGGTACTTGGCCCGCTATTTGGATGCTTGGTGCGAATTTCCCCGAAGTAGGTTGGCCAAATTGTGGCGAAATAGATATCATGGAACACCGCGGAAATAGCCCTGGAGTAATCCACGGTTCTTTACATTATCCCGGTAATTTTGGTGGTAATGCAAATACCAATACAACAAACGTAGCCAATGTAAGCTCTGAGTTTCACCTCTACAAAGTAGTTTGGAGCCCATCGGCAATTCGTTTTTATGTAGACGATGTCTTGTTCCATTCCTTTGCAAACAACAACAGCGTTCCATTTAACAGCGATTTCTTCTTAATCATGAACGTGGCTATGGGAGGAACCTTTGGAGGAACTGTTGCTAACGACTTCCAAACCGCAACCATGGAAGTGGATTACATCCGAGTTTACCAATAAAAATCCTTTTTAATTATGGCAGACACCGCATTCCAAAAGAATGCTGTCTGCCTTATTTTTAAGTAAAATGAAAATAGTAAAATCCGTCATTTGCCTTTCCATTGCCTTGGGCGTGGCCTGCAGTAGTACAGCTCCTGTGGGAACAACGCCAACCGCAGCGAAAAGTGCAATAGATATAAAAGTGGATTCTGTCTTGAAACGGATGACGCTATCCGAAAAAGTTGGACAGCTCAACCAGTACAACGGCTTCTACGACGTTACAGGACCTGAACCCAAGTCTGGGCAAGCAGCCGAAAAACTCGACCACCTTAAAAAAGGTCTCGTGGGTTCTGTGCTTAATATCACAGGCGCCGAGCAGGTTCGAAACATCCAGAAAATCGTTATGGAAAACTCACGCTTGAAAATCCCATTGATTTTCGGATTCGATGTTATTCACGGTTATAAAACTATTTCCCCCATTCCGCTAGCAGAAGCAGCTAGTTGGGACTTGAAAACCATTGAAAAATCAGCACGAATGGCTGCAGATGAAGCCTCAGCTGCCGGAATCAACTGGACGTTTGCTCCTATGGTCGACGTTTCCAGAGATGCTCGTTGGGGTCGAGTTATGGAAGGATCCGGCGAAGATCCATACCTCGGAAGCCAAATTGCCGTTGCACGCATCAAAGGTTTTCAAGGAACCGACCTCTCCGCAAATAACACCATACTCGCTTGCGCCAAGCACTTTGTGGGCTACGGTTTTGCCGAAGCCGGACGCGATTATAACAGCGTAGATGTGAGCGAAGCTACCCTTGAAAACGTACTCTTTCCCCCATTCAAAGCTTCTGTCGATGCTGGCGTACGTACCTTTATGAATGCCTTTAACGACCTAAACGGAGTTCCTGCAACAGCAAGTTCGTATTTGCAACGCGACGTGCTTAAGAACCGCTGGAAATTCTCCGGCGCAATCGTTTCCGATTGGGGCTCGATCATGGAAATGATTCCGCACGGATACGCTTCCAACCTTTCGCATGCTGCCGAAATAGCTCTTAATGCCGGAAACGATATCGATATGGAATCGTATGCATACGTAAACCATCTCGAAGATTTGGTGAAATCCGGTAAAGTTTCCGAAGAGCATTTGAACGACGCCGTACGACGTGTCCTAAAACTGAAATTCGAACTTGGCTTGTTCGACGATCCATACAAATACTGCGATGCCAAACGTGAGAAAGAAGTAACCTTTTCTGAACCCTTGCAGAAAATCGCTTTAGACATGGCTCTGAAATCGGTTGTATTGCTTAAAAACGAGCAAAATTTACTTCCCTTACCAAAATCAGGGAAAAAAATCGCCGTGATTGGCGCACTTGCGGCAGATAAAACCAGTCCGCTCGGAAGCTGGAGAATAGGTGCCAGCGACAATACCGCCGTTTCATTACTCGAAGGCTTGAAAAACTATCCTAACGCCCAAATTACCTACGCAAAAGGGGCTGATGTAGCGCTCGGCGAAACCAAATTCGTTTCGGAACTAACTATCAATACCACAGATAAAAGCGGATTTGCAGCAGCAATCGAAACCGCCAAAAATGCCGATATTGTAGTAATGATGCTCGGCGAACACGGCCTGCAATCGGGCGAAGGACGCAGCCGTTCCGAACTCGGATTACCCGGTGTTCAACAAGAATTGTTAGAGGCTGTTTTCGCTGTAAATAAAAATATCGTACTGGTATTGCAAAACGGTCGCCCGCTAACCATTCCTTGGGCAGCCGAAAATATTCCAGCAATACTAGAAGCTTGGCATCTAGGAACGCAAAGCGGTAATGCCATTGCACAAATCTTATTCGGCGATTTTAATCCGCAAGGAAAACTTCCGATGAGTTTCCCGCGATCGGTCGGACAACTGCCTTTGTATTACAACGCTAAAAGCACCGGACGCCCAGCTGCTAACGAACCCAACAGCGTTTTTTGGTCGCATTACGGCGACGTTCCCAATACGCCGCAATTTCCTTTTGGTTACGGACTCAGTTACACTACTTTCGCTTACAACAATCTTCGGCTAAGCAGCTCAAAATTGTCTGATTCGCAAAAAATTACCGCCACTATCGATCTTACAAATACCGGGAAAGTAAACGGTACCGAAGTCGTACAATTGTACATCCAAGACGAAGTAGCAACCGGTACGCGACCCGTAAAAGAACTTAAAGGTTTTGAATTGGTAACGCTAGCTCCCGGCGAAACTAAATCGGTAAGTTTTACCATCGATAAAAAAATGTTGGAATTCTATTCGGCAAACCGCAAATGGGAAACCGAAGCAGGTACATTTAAAATTTACATCGGCACCAACGCACAAACCCATTCATTTAAAGTTTTAACGGTAGAATAATGAAAACGAAATTAGCAATACTCATTCTCGCATGCAGCTTTTCGAGTGTCGCACAAAAACGAAAGCTAGTTTGGTCGGAAGAATTTAACGGCAAAAAACTCGACGAAAAAGTTTGGAATTTCGAGCTTGGCGACGGCTGCCCGAACATCTGCGGCTGGGGAAATAACGAAAAACAGTTATACACCCGCGATAACCACGAACTGCGCGACGGAAAACTAGTGATAAACGTTACTAAAAAAGACGGAAAATTTTACTCGACCCGAATTACAACGGCTTCTAAAAAGGAGTTTAAATACGGCCGTATGGAAGCGCGCGCAAAAGTGCCTACAGCCGTTGGAACTTGGCCCGCTTTCTGGATGTTGGGCTCGAACATTAAACAAGTAGGCTGGCCCAAATGCGGAGAAATTGACATTTTAGAATACGTGGGCCGCGCTCCAGGCGAAGTATTTACTTCGTTGCACACACAATCAAGTCACGGCAATACCGTAAACACTAAAATTTCGAAAATTGCCGGAATCGATCAAGGTTTTCACGAGTATGCCATCGAATGGAACGAAGAATCAATTGCATTTTTTGTAGACGGAAACCACGTGTACACCTACAACCCAGCTGTTCAAAACGAAGATACCTGGCCTTACAATCAGCCGTTTTATTTCATTTTAAATGTGGCTGTTGGCGGTAATTTTGGCGGTCCGGCCATCGATGAAGCGGCGTTTCCGCAAACCTTTGAAATCGATTACATCCGCGTATATCAGTAGTAATTGTTTCGTTTTTTTAACGTGAGTTCGATGGAAAAGTATTTTTATCGAACTCATTTTTTTTGGGGCAAGCCCTGCCGCTCTTGCAGAAAAGTACTTCGTTAGGAAAAAACGTTGCTTTAAAACGTCTAATTTTTGATGTGCACGTTTTCGCAATAGCGGTTGGCGCGAAAATAAACGGCAACTAAAAAACGTGTGAAGCTGTTTTAGAGAAGGCGACCAGCGGAAGCCGGCTCAAAAACTAGCTGAACCGTTTTTTATGTCGTTTATTGCAGCAAAAACGCGACCTGCCGCCGTTCCGTACTTCCACTAAATAGCGGCAGGGATTGCCCAAAAATTAGATTTTATAGATCGCCTTAGCATTTAACGTGGTTTTTTGGGCTGCTTCGGGAAAAGAAATGCCGTAAATAACAGCCACTTTCTCGGCAATTAAGCGCAAATACGCCGGATCGTTCCGTTTACCTCGATGCGGAGCGGGCGCCAAATACGGTCCGTCGGTTTCCAGTACAATTTCCGAAATCGGAATTTCATGCAAAAACGTGTCAATTTTTCCGTTTTTAAAGGTTGCCACGCCGCCAATTCCCAACTTCAAACCCAAATCGACCGCCTGTTTCGCTTGTTGCAAATTGCCGGTAAAACAATGAAAAATGCCGCGTAAACCGCTGTTTCGATACGATTCTAAAACTTCGAAAATTTCGTTAAACGCCTCGCGACAATGAATGTTTATGGGTAAATCGAGTTCCAAAGCCCAGTCGATTTGCGTGCGAAACGCCTCGAGCTGCCAGTTTAGTGTCGACGTATCCCAATACAAATCCACGCCAATTTCGCCCACAGCCACGTAACCGCCTTTTTTGAGTTCGGTATAAACGATTGCTAGTTCGTCTCGAAAATTTTGCTTGACGTAACACGGATGCAAACCCATCATGAGCGAAACCTGATCGGGATATTGCTGCTTTAAACGTTTCATTCCGGCATGCGAAGAACTGTCGATTGCCGGTAAAACGAAGTGCGAAACACCGGAGTCGAATGCTTGCTGAATTAATTCAGATTCCTGATTTTCAAAATCTTGACTGTATAAATGTATGTGTGTATCGATTAACATGCTGCCCTGATAAGAGTTGCAAAAGTAACCAAACTAAGTATTTGAAAGAATTGCTAAAAGTTTAGTTGCTTGAAAGGTAGAAAGTTGTATATTTGCCGACATTTTATAAACAATTTCATAAACACATTGTTATGTACGCAATCGTAGAGATAGCAGGGCAACAATTTAAAGTAAGCAAAGACTTAAAGGTTTATGTACACAGATTGGCAACTGAGGAAGGTTCGAAAGTTACTTTCGACAAAGTTCTTTTAGTTGACGATAACGGTACAATCACTTTAGGCGCCCCGGCTGTAGAAGGTGCTTCAGTAGAAGCCAAAGTGTTACAACACTTAAAAGGAGACAAGGTAATTGTTTTCAAAAAGAAACGCAGAAAAGGTTTCAAGAAGAAAAATGGTCACAGACAGTCGTTAACACAGATTGTTATTGAGGGCATTACTTTAGGAGCTGTTAAGAAAGCTGCTAAAAAAGAAGCTGCTCCTGTAGCTGATGAGGCTGAAGCGCCAAAGAAAGCGCCAAAAGCTAAAAAAGAAGAAACAACTGAAGAGTAATAATATTTAAAACCTATAAACGATGGCTCACAAAAAAGGTGTCGGTAGTTCGAAAAACGGTAGAGAATCAGAAAGTAAGCGTTTAGGCGTGAAAATTTTTGGTGGCCAGGCAGCAACTGCAGGTAACATTATCGTAAGACAACGCGGTTCTAAACACAATCCAGGTGCAAATGTGTACATCTCTAAAGATCACACATTACACGCACAAGTTGATGGTGTTGTAAAGTTCCAAAAGAAAAAAGACAACAAGTCGTACGTTTCAATTATTCCTTTCGAGGCGTAATCAAACGAGATTTTTTAAGACAAACCCAATCATTGCTGATTGGGTTTTTTTGTGGAAGATTTCGAGATTGAAAGATTTCGAGATTGAAAGATTGAAAGATTGCGCTAGATATTGTATTCTTTCAGCGATTCGTAGATTTTGGTTTTTTTGGGCAATCCGCTGCGGCAAACGTTTGGTGGAAATCCGAGGCGCCGCACCGTCACGCCTTTCACTACAACAAAACGCTCGAAAAAGCACAAACACAAGTCGTTACAAAGCTTCTGAGGTCGCTTTTTTCCTCCTGTGTTTGTAAACTTTTTCGAGCGTTTTGGTTTCCGTTGCAGTCGTTATTGCGGGGAAGGTGCTAAACGTGTCGTTGCAAGAGAAGTTTTAATACCTTTAAAAACCAAACCCAAAAACCATGAGCATCGATAAAGCATTAGCATTTATTCACGAAAACAACGATTCGGCCGATTTTGTAGGTCCGATTCTCGAAACACAAATACAAAAAACCGAAGCGTTTCTCAATATTTCTTTTCCAGCAACGTATCGAAAGTTCCTAACCGAATTCGGTTGCGGCGACATTCTCGGCCTCGAAATCTTTGGCATCGTTTCCAACACCGAAGTTATGGGAACGGGCATTCCGTGTATCGCATGGATTACCACAAACCTCCGCAACGAAGATTTGCCCCAACACTTGCTTCCTATTGCAGAAATTGGCGACGGACAATACTACGTTATCGACACCCAAAAACACACCCATTCCGAAACCGATACCTGCCCCGTACTCATCTGGGATCCGACCACACTCGAAACCACAGTGGAATTCGAGAACTTTGGAGCGTTTTTATGGGAGGTTTTGGAGGAGTTGGGGTGAGGGATTCGAGGCAAGTATTTACAGTAAGTGGGTATTTAACTTTTGTTGATTTTTTATCTAACAAAAATTTGATTCTTTACGTGTAAGAAGGAATAAAAAAGATAATTTTAAAATCAAAATTACCTTCCACATGATTGTAGTTAAAAATAAAAAAGTGGAATCAATAATTTCCGAGATTATTGATCAATATGCCTTCGCTGACGACTCTCAAAGACCGTGGATTATTGGTTTTAGTGGTGGGAAAGACTCAACGGTATTGCTAACCCTTGTCTGGATTGCACTTTTGAGAATCAGAGAACAAATGCCCTTTCCTTTTCAATTAAGACGAAAAGTGTATGTTGTTTGCAACGATACTATGGTGGAAAATCCAATTATTGCAAACTATGTCGAAGAAGTTTTGACTAAAATTAGCGAAGCAGCTAGAGACCAAGATCTGCCGATTTTTGTTCAAAAAACTACGCCAAAACTTGAGGAAACTTTTTGGGTTAATGTTGTTGGAAAAGGTTATCCAGTTCCAAACAATGCTTTTAGGTGGTGTACTGACAAGTTGAAAATCAGACCAACATCTAGTTTTTTGATCGAACAAATTGATGAGATAGGAGAAGCAATTGTATTATTGGGAACGCGCTATGATGAAAGCGCGACTCGTGATAGATCTATTCGAAAACACGAAGTTACTGGCAGTAGACTTTCTAAACACCAAACAACAGCGAATACTTATGTTTATGCGCCGATTAAAGAACTCCTTTTAGAAGAGGTTTGGTATATTATAAATGCTGTAAAATCACCATGGGGTTTTGACAATTCGATTCTTTTTAAAATTTATGCCGACGCCAGTGCTGACGATTACGAATGCCCTACCGTTGTTGTAAATAAAGAACACACGTCATGCGGTCAAAGTCGCTTTGGTTGTTGGACATGTACGGTAGTGAAAAGCGATAAATCTATGACCGCTTTGGTTAGTAACGGGCAACAATGGATGCAGCCATTGCTTGATTTCAGAAATCGATTGGTAGAAGGCCGAAATGTTTCAGAAAACAGATCGGACACCAGAAGAAACGGTCAAGAAGCTATTCGAGAGGATGGAACTTTTAATGGTAATTACACTTTTGAGTATAGATTCAAAATTTTAAAAGATTTATTGCAAGTTCAAAAGGAAATTCAAAAAGAGCGACCTTATATCACTCTTATTAATAACCAGGAATTGATCGCTATTCAGGTTATTTGGAATAGAGATGGCTATTTTGATCATACTGTTGGAGATCTTTTTAAAGAGATTTTTAATAAAGAAATTACTACAAACAACATCAAATCTTTAGATGCCACCGAACGACGAATTTTGAAAGAAGTGTGCAAAGAAGAGCCTGAATTTTATCATTTAATTGACAACTTGATATCCTTACAGGAAACAAAGACATTGATGATTTCAAAATATGGTTTACACAATGATGTTGAAAAGAGAATAGAGAGTTTTGTAACTGAAAACAAGCTATGAAAATAAGTAGAATCAAATTTCAAAACTTTAGAATTTATAAAGGAGAAAATGAAATAAAGTTTTCACCCAATTCTGTGAAGAACATCAATATAATTGCGGGTAGAAATGGTTTTGGAAAAACCACATTCTTAACATCACTGATTTGGGTTTTTTATGGTAAAATGATGTCAGAGGTTGAAGAGAAGTACAGACGCGATATTAAAACCGCTGGTGGATACGACAAATACATTAAAACACTACTCACCCGCGATATTAAGGCAGATTTTGAACTCAACAAGGCAGTATCACCTATTTTATCGATTGAGTTGGAATTGACCGATATTTTGATTCCATCAATTCCCTGTAAATCTGTTGTGATTAAAAGGTCCTATGATTTAAAGGAAGATAAAGAAGATTTAACAATCCATATTGATGGTTTAGAGAACGAACTTACAAAAGAAGTGGGTTTTGAAGTTTTTATAAACGATTTTATCTTACCTCGAGAAATAGCTAAGTTTTTCTTTTTCGATGCCGAGAAAATTGTTTCGTTAGCGGAAGCAAAATCAAAAGCCGAATTAAGAAATCTAAGCAAAGCGTACTCGGAAGTTTTGGGGATTAAAAAGTATGAAGACTTAAAGAAGAATCTGGAAACTCTTTTGACTAAACTAAGAAGAGAAGGCGCAGATAAAAAACAACTGACGAAGTTGATTGATTTAACTGCGGAGGAAGAAGAATTAGATAAGTTAATTGCATACAATAAAGAGCAACAAACAAACATAGAATTTGAAATTTCAAGTGTTAAGTCAACTATAGATAGCATTCAAGAAAAATTGATACGCGAGGGTAATGGCATTACTTTAGACGAGCTTCAGCAAATGAAAAGCGAACGAGAGCGACTAAAGCACGAATCGGAAGAGATAAAAGGTAAGTTAAAGAAATTACTCGATTTGGCGCCAATTGTAATTGCAGGTAAAAAGCTTGAACAGCTTAAAACACAGTTGATATACGAGCAAAGTTCGAAAAACGCTTCAACAGATTTACAGCTTTTAAAAAAAGAATTGGAAAACTACATCAAGTTAGTTTCTGATAAATTATTGCATTTTTCGTTAGATGAAAAAAGTAAAATGCAGTTTACTAAATTGCTACAAGAAGCAGCTGTCGAAAAGCTTTCAGATAACGAAAGTGATTACTCAGGGAAAGTGCTGCTTGACTTTACCGAAGAGCAATTCAGAAGTTGTATAGCTATATTCGATAATATAAAAGGAACTTTTGCTAGCCAGTTTAATGCCGTTGTTCAAGAAGAAAAGAATAACAGAATATACCTTTCTAAGGTCTATCAACAAATCAAGCAAGCAGAGGCTAGAAAGGATAATCCTCTTGCCGTAAAGCTGCGAAACGAGAAACAAGCGCAGGAAACTAGAATTGAAACCCTAAATATTGAAAAAGGCAAATTGATTCATGAGTTTGAAAGTTTATCTATTCGCTTAGCTTCTGTTAGAAAAGTATTGTCTCAGGCCGAAAAAGAATGTAAACTAGCTGAAACTGACAAAAACAAATATGAAGTAACTGAAAATCTTTTGGTTAAAATCAATCAGTTGATACAAAGAATAAAAGAGGAAAAAAAGTACTCCTTACAAAAATCCATGATGTTTGGTTTGAAGAAAATCATGCACAAAGACGACTTTATATATGATGTTCGAGTCAATGTGCTTGAAGATGTAATGGATATTGATTTATTAGATCGGAATGGAACCGTCATTGACAAAGATTCTTTATCCAAAGGCGAACAGCAATTATATGCAACCGCTCTTCTGAAAGCTTTGGTAGACGAATCAGGCATAAAGTTCCCCGTATTTATAGACAGCCCGCTGCAAAAGTTTGATAAATACCATTCTAAGAATATTATTAAAGAGTTTTATCCAGCAATTTCCGAGCAGGTAGTGTTGTTTCCGTTATTGGAAAAGGAGCTGTCGGAATTAGAATATGATTATCTTAAACCGAATGTAAGTAGCGTATTTGTGATAGAAAACCAAAGCTACGGTTCGTGCTTTAAACCATTGCCGGTAGAGCAGCTATTTTCTCATTTAAAAGAAGAGCAGAATGTTTACGCAAATTAAAACCAGTAGAGAAAATAAGGAGGTTGTTACGCTTCTTACACGAAAATTAGGTTTAGGTACTGAAAATGTAATCGCGAGAATGGCATTTACTTATTCGTTATCAAAAGACAGAAAACTTGATTTAAATTCAATTAAAGATTCGAGTGGAAAAGAATATTCTAAATCTGTGCTTTTTGGAGAATATCATGATATTTATTTAGGCTTACTATGCGTTCATTATGGATTGTACAAAACGGATAAAGATATTGGTAGATACATAAAAATGCACGTAGATGATGGTTTGCAACTTTTAAATGACGAAGTAAATAGCCGTTCAAATATTGATGGTTTTGATTTTTTGAGTGAGAAGATAAATTATAGTTTAAATCTTTTGTAGCAAATAAATCCATGCTAATGAATTATAAAGACCCTGCAGTAAGCGATAGCCATCGAGACAGATTTTTGAAATACAGGAGAAAATTTATCATTTGTCCAGAACAATGGGAAACCTTATTAGATAAATACAATCATTTTAACTGGATTGAAATAAAATTTGATCCAATTAACCGGAATGCACTCAATGAAGTTGAAGGACTTTATTTATTCCTTGCTTCTCCCAAAAAAGTAAATGCCCGTTTTATAAACTATTTTTTTTATGTAGGAGAGACAAATAGTCTACATAGACGTTTCGGTGAGTACTTAGATAAAATACATAATCCTAAAAGTGCTCAATACCAAGTGCAGCAAGTAATTAATGATTTTAGAGACCATTTGTATTTTTATTACGTTGAATTAGCAGGTTTTAATCAGACGCAACGAAGAATAATTGAAGATCAATTTTTAACGGCATTTTTGCCTCCAGTAAATTGTAAGTATCCTCAAGGGTTACAAAGTATTGTATTAGGAGCTTACCAACAATAAATAAAAAACTATGAAACTACCAGCGATAAAGGGTGTAATTGGGGATTGGATATTTTATCAAACTGTGATTACTTTTGAAAAAGTTGCAGAGTTAATTGATAATAACCATTCAATTAGAGAATATCCAACATTAAATGATGTTTTACAAAGAGACTTATCAGCAAGATCAAAAAAGATAAAAGATTATTTATTAAGAGAGCAAGCTCGATTTTTTAATTCAGCAATAATTGGTATTCATGGAGAAAATCCTAATTGGTACACTTTTGACTTTTCTCCAGCTGCAATTCCTGAAATGGAACTTTCACAAGATATCTTAGATAGCATTGGAATACTTGAATTTCACGGTGGAGAAATTTTATTTTCAATTGACGGCCAACATCGCATAGAAGGGATTAAACAAGCTCTCTTAAATAACACAGAAAAGTTTAAATTCGACGAACTGCCCGTAATAATTATAGCGCACAATGATACTACTGAAGGTAAGATACGCACAAGAAGGCTTTTTTCTGAAATAAATACTAAAGCGGTAAGAGTAAGTGGTCTTGACGATTTAATTACTAATGAAGATATTCCCTCAAGTATTAATGCACGTAGGATTTACACTGAATTTGAACCCTTT
>JAIXTU010000076.1 GCA_027483785.1 Flavobacterium sp. | reverse complement strand
GATATGCTCGGCCGAAAAAGTCGCGGTGTAAAGCAAGCGCCGTACATGGTGTTACATAAAGCCTATATGCCTCGCGTACTTATCGAGATGGGTTTTATTTCTAATGCAAAAGAAGGCGCATACCTAAATTCAGATGAAGGGCAAGATAAATTAGCTGAGGCAATCGCAAAAGCCATCATTAGCTACAAAAAGGAATATTTTGGTGGGGAAGGGCAAATTTCCGAAAAGCCGTCGGAAAAATTAGCTCCTGAAGATCGCGTAGCACCCGCAAAACCCGTAACAGAAACTCCTCGAAATCAAGAACCACAACAGCAAACAAGTACCGTAGAGTCGGGCATCGTCTTCAAAGTACAAATCAGTGCCAGCGGCAAAAAACTTGACCCAACGCCAGCGAATTTTAAAGGTTTATCCGACATCAGTGTAGTCACCGATAACGGAACCCTTTACAAATACATGTATGGAAATACATCCGATTATGCCAAAGCAAAAGAATTGCTCGCAACCGCAAAAGCAAAAGGCTACGATTCAGCATACATCATTGCTTTCAAAGACGGAAAAAAAATCAGTGTACAAGAAGCGATTAAGCAATAAGCTTCTATAATTTAGTTTAAATTTGCGCAAAAACTTGCACCTTGAAACTAAGCAGAGAGCTCAAGACCGCCATACTCGTCGTTTCATCCATACTCTTATTCATTTGGGGATATAATTTCCTCAAAGGGAGCGACTTATTTAATTCATCTACAACCGTCTACGTAAAATATAAAAACGTCGAAGGCCTTTTGCCGTCGGCAGCAGTAACCATTAACGGTCTCGCCATAGGAAAGGTTCAATCCATTACTCTCGATCCGAAAGACGCTTCATTACTCGTTGAGTTAAAAATCACGGGAGATTTCCCGATCTCCAAGTCTTCCAAAGCAAATTTGTACGAGCCCGGGTTAATCGGAGGAAAGCAAATTCAAATCATTCCAAACCTGCAAGACACCAACCTGATCGAAAACGGAACCTATCTGCAAGGTGAAGTCATTTCAGGAATTACTGCGCAAGTAACTGAAACCTTAAAACCGCTACAAGAAAAGATTTCTAACATCCTAACTTCAATGAATGTTTTATTAGGCGGACTCAACAACACGCTCGATCTAAAGACACAAAACAACCTGAAAAACTCCATCGCCGGGCTTGAAAAAACCATGACAGAATTCAAATCTCTTGCTGCTAACGCAAACGATTTGATTTCCGATAACAAAGGAAAACTCAACAACACCATTGCCAATTTTGATAAGACTTCAGGTAATTTCGCCAAAATCTCCGATTCATTGGCTAAAGTGAATATCGGACAAACTGTGAAAAAATTAGAGTCTTCTTTGGCAAGCATGGATAAAATTATTGCCGATCTCCAAAGCGGAAAAGGTACCGCCGGAAAAGTCTTGAAAGACGAAGCCATGTACAACAACTTCAATAAAACAGCGAAAGAATTGGAGTTACTTTTGCAAGATTTACGACTCAATCCAACGCGTTACATCAACGTTTCGCTGTTCGGAAAAAAAAATAAACCATACAAAGCGCCCGAAACTAACGCCGAACCAAAACCTTAAAACAGATGCAATACATAGATAACATACTGTTTCTTATTGTTCTAGCTCTTGGAATTGCCTTCTTTGCAAAAAGTGCCAAGAAAATCATTCGCAACATTAAACTCGGTCAAGAAGTTGATCGAAGCGACCGCAGTTCCGAACGTTGGAAAAACATGGCACTCATTGCGCTTGGCCAGAAAAAAATGATTACCCGACCCATCAGCGGATTACTTCACATCATCGTGTACGTTGGTTTTGTAATCATCAATATCGAAGTTCTCGAAATTATCATCGACGGTATTTTCGGTACGCACCGCATTTTCAGCTTCTTAGGAACTACATACAACGTGCTAATCGCCTCATTCGAAATTCTAGCCTTGCTCGTTCTCGTGGCTGTATTTGCCTTTTTCGCCAGACGAAACATCATTAAATTAAAACGCTTCGTTCATAACGACTTGAACGGCTGGCCTAAATCAGATGCCAATTATATTTTGTATTTCGAGGTTGTGTTGATGTCGCTCTTTTTAATTATGAATGCAGCCGATCGTCATCTGCAACTTATTGGATACACGCACTATCCCGAAGCAGGCGCTTTTCCTGTTTCGTCTTTTCTGTTGCCCATGTTCGAAGGCATGAATCCGGGAGTTGTGGCACTAGTAGAGCGCGCTGCTTGGTGGTTACACATTATTGGAATCCTTATTTTTCTTAACTATCTGTATTTCAGTAAACATTTACATATATTACTGGCGTTTCCAAATACGTATTTTGCTGATTTAGATGCCAAAGGAAAGTTCGATAATCTGGCGTCGGTGACACGTGAAGTGAAATTGATGCTCGATCCCAATGCCGATCCTTACGCTGCAACACCTGCCGACGCTCCTACAACGAAATTCGGAGCCGCCGATGTTACCGATCTCAACCGCGTGCAACTACTTAACGCCTACACTTGTACCGAATGCGGACGCTGTACTTCGGCCTGTCCGGCAAATCAAACGGGTAAAAAATTATCGCCTCGACGCATCATGATGGCTACACGCGACCGCATGGTAGAGTTGGGAGATGAAATAGATAAGAATAACGGACAAATGCCGCAAACCACAAAAACGTTACTTAACGACTACATCACGCCTGAAGAGTTGTGGGCTTGTACGTCTTGTAATGCTTGCGTAGAGGAATGTCCGGTGAATATAAATCCGCTTTCAATTATTCTCGATTTGCGACGCTTTTTAGTAATGGAACAAAGCGCCGCACCTATGTCGCTTAACGCTATGATGAGCAACATCGAAAATAACGGAGCACCATGGCAATACAGCCAGCAAGATCGATTGAATTGGAAAAATGAATAAGGATTTGGGCATTCCCACCCTCCGTTCCTACGGGCGGTCGGGCTTTCCGTTCCAATCTGCCTTTTATCAAAGGCAGGATTTCCACTGCAATCCCTAATGCGGGCACCAATACCAAAAAACGGATCTTATATGTGAGCGTAAGGCTGTTTTTAATCTGATTAACAACAAATTAAAAACAAAACGAAAATGAAACTTGAAGATGTAGAAAAACAACTTATCGGCGCAACAGAAAACGGACAAACCATTAGTCCGATTCTTCCCGAAGGTATCAAAAACTATTTGATTGATATCGACGGCACTGTTTGCGACGATATTCCAAACGAAGAGCCTGAACGCATGCTAACCGCAGCAGTATATCCAGATGCACTAGCAACATTAAATAAGTGGTACGACGAAGGACACATCATATTCTTCTTCACTTCACGCACCGAAGCCCACCGCGAGTACACGGAAATATGGCTTAAAAAACACGGTTTCAAATACCACGGTATGGTCATGGGTAAACCACGTGGCGGCAATTACCACTGGATCGATAATCACTTGGTGAAAGCAACTCGTTACCGAGGAAAATTCACCGATTTAATTGAAAAAGAAGTCACCATCCAAGTTTTCGACGATGGTAAACACGAATAAAAACTTATAACTATGGCAGAGCAACTTTCAGTTCCAACAATGGCAGAAATGCTAGCAACCGGCGAACAACCCGAAGTTCTTTTTTGGGTTGGCTGCGCAGGTAGTTTCGACGATCGAGCCAAAAAAATCACGAAAGCATTCGTGAAAATTCTCAATAAAGCACAAGTCAAATTTGCCGTGCTCGGAACCGAAGAAAGTTGCACCGGCGATCCCGCAAAACGCGCCGGAAACGAATTTGTCTTCCAAATGCAAGCCATGATGAATATCGAAGTGCTCAATGCATACGAAGCGAAAAAAATCGTTACGGCTTGCCCTCATTGCTTCAATACATTAAAAAATGAATATCCGGAACTCGGCGGTAACTACGAAGTGATTCACCATACCGAATTCCTAAAATCGTTACTCGATTCGGGCCGACTCACCATTCAAGGCGGACAATTTAAAGGGAAACGAATCACCTTTCATGATCCGTGTTATCTCGGTCGTGCCAACAACATTTACGAAGCACCGCGCGAGTTAATGGAAAAACTTGATGTGGCGCTCGTTGAAATGAAACGCTCAAAGGCAAACGGACTCTGCTGTGGCGCAGGTGGTGCTCAAATGTTTAAAGACGCCGAACCTGGAAACAAAGAAGTAAACATCCTTAGAACCGAAGACGCACTCGAGACGCAACCCGATATTATTGCCGCTGCTTGCCCGTTTTGTAACACCATGATGACCGACGGTGTGAAAAACAAAGAAAAAGAAGCCAGCGTAAAAGTGATGGACATTGCCGAACTGATTGCTAATGCAGAAGACTTATAAAAATGTACATACCTTTTGAAGAATTACCCGAAGAATCGCGGGTTTGGATTTACCAAAGCAACCGACGCTTACAACCCGAAGAACTCAACCAAATTGAAAATGCTCTGCAACAATTCGTAGAAAATTGGGCGGCACACGGAAAACCACTCCAAGCTTCTTACGAAATTCGCTACGACCGATTTATCGTTCTTGCTGTAGATCAAGAGTTTAATGCAGCGACTGGTTGCTCCATCGATGCATCGGTGCATTTTATTCAAGAATTGGAAAAACAATTCGATATCGTTTTGCTCGATAAAATGAACGTAACCTATCGTTTAGGTGATCACATTGCTCATAAGTCGTTGATCGATTTTAAAAAAATGGTCAAAGATCGAGCTGTTTCGCCACAAACAATCGTTTTTAATAATTTGGTAAACACCATCGAGGAATATCAAAACGACTGGGAAGTTGAAGCCTCGCAAAGCTGGCACAGCAGGTTTTTTTAAGATGAAACTAAATCCACGTACGCGGCTAGGTGTCGTCTTATTTGCACTCGCTTTGGGAATTGCCGCTTGTAAATCTGCGGAAGCAAAAAAAACCGAACAACACCGCGCTGAAGAGCTTGCCCACGCCAAAAGTCACCACGAACCAATCGATTCGCTTCCAGCGGTGTCATTCGCTTGGATGAAAGAAACCAATTCCGAAAAACGTTGGGTGGATAGCGTTTACAACAGCATGAACCTTACGGAACGAATCGGTCAATTATTCATGGTGGCAGCCTATTCTAATAAAGATAGTGTTCACGTAAATTCGGTTAAAAAACTCATTCGCGATTATAAAATTGGTGGTCTGATTTTCTTTCAAGGCGGTCCGATGCGTCAAGCAAAACTGACCAACCAAT
>JAIXTU010000181.1 GCA_027483785.1 Flavobacterium sp. | reverse complement strand
TCACAGGTAATCAATTAGCCGAAAAATTTTCAATCGGTTTGAACCAAAAAATTTCTTACTTCCCAATGCCACCTAAAGAATTTGGTCAAATTTTAGACGGGCTATTTGGAGCAGGTGCTGGAAAAGGTGCTGAAGAAGTATACCAAAAGATAGCTGATACGAAACAATATCCAGTTATGTTTTCTCCGAATATGTCAGAGATCTTAGAAAAACTACCCGTTAAGATGACATCTATTGAGGCTTGGGTTGGCCAGCATTCACAATTTTTTAAGAAATAAGGTTTAATTTGTCTAACTTGGCAAAGTGATAATTCTGTCAAGTCAGACTTTTTTTAGGAAGTAGCTTTTTACACTTTCTGCTAACAATTCGGGCATTGCCGAAGGCGGGTTTTTTAGCGCCGAATTTCAATAGAAATATCAAAATTCGAATATAGCTAAAAGTTCAATAGAATTACTTCAGCCCCGCTTTTGGCAATACTTTTTTGGCAGTTGTATATTTTTCTCTTGTTAAACTTTTTGTCTTTTGCTTTCCAATTCACTTATAATAGCCTTTCTAACTTCAATTTAACTTTAACCAATTTATCGCCTTGCTTTAGCAGTATCTTTACTTTTTTTCCTTCTTGTTTTAAGAGTTCACTAAAAATGTTAGCGTTGGAATTACCATCTATGGAAACTATGATGTCTCCTTTTCTAATGCCTTTTCGGTATGCTGAACCTTCTATTGATATTTCTGATATGTACATTTCACCTTTATCATTTTTATCCATAGTAAACCCAGTGAAAGAAAAATCAAAAGCATTTTTGTAGAAATTATTTGGTTTTAAGTATATTTTTTTGTCACCATAGTCCAAAATTATATTAAACCTTTTTATAATTTCGGCACCTAATATTCCAAGGTATTGTTCATATGAACTTACTCCTGCTTCATCACTTGATAAAGTTATAGGAAGGTTCGAAAATGAAAATTCGCCTATTTTTAGCTGTTTAATGGCTATTTCTTGTATAATTGATGATTTGCTTAGATTTTCGGAAACAGAGGAAAGTATTTTTTTTGACTGACTGATTAAATTGTTTTTTTCTTTAAATGGAGTATTAATCAAGAGAACTAAACCAGCCCCACTATCAAATAATACCTTTCCCCTATATTTCTTTGAATTTTTCAATTCAATTTCCACATCAAATTGAGGAATAGGAATTCCATTATCAAATGTAAAGTCAAGTTTAGAATAATTAGACAAATCTAATTTGATATCTTTGGGATATAATCTTATTTCTTGGCTATCAAAATCTAATTCTGTGATAAACTTATTAATCAAAGAATAACCAATAATACCATCAAAATTATGGTCAAGTGCTTCTTTTAATCGGGTTAAATCTTCTAAAACGAGATGTACACTGTCTAATTTAATACCGTTGATACTTACTTTTTGATTAAGGGCAACTTGATATTTCGTTTTTCCACCTGCACCATCTACTTCTTGTTCATAATTTGGTTTAATGCCTAATTTTTCTGCAGAAGATTTGTCTAACAGCGAGCTTGTAGCCCCAGTATCAAAGTAAAAAGTTAAGGTGTCTTTGTCATTTACGACCGTTTTTATTAAAACGTATTGTTTATCAATAAGATTGAAAGGAATTGTCGATGTTGCCAAATTTTTATTTTGAGCTTTAACAATTACTGACCAAAGTAGTACAAATAGTACTAGAATTTTTTTTCTATTCATTTTATTTATTTACAGAACTATATTACTGCAAACGTTTTTCGGATTGGCGAAGTATCGGATTTTTAGCACAAAAGTTCAATAGAATTACTGCTATTGAACCTTGCACAAATTTTTCATAGAAGCACTTCAGCCGCCATATTGCCAAACCGATGTGTATGTTGCACAACGTAAAAATACACATAAATCTTTGCGCCCGATAGCTATCGGTTTTGCAAGTTTTTTGTAAATCTCATTTCTGCCTTTTGAATATCACCGTTTACGTAGCAAATAGAGACCTTTTTCCGGCTTTTAGATTTTAGCGTTTCGGGAAAGCAAAGCGCAAAAAGAATGCCTTAAAACCGCTTGTTTGAGGTTGGTTTTTGGAAGTACTTTGAGAAATTAAGCTTTAGGATGATGTTGTGCAACAGCTACCGATTTTGTGTGCTGTTTTATTTTTTTAGTTCTTTTATAAGATTAACTACCTCTTCTGCCACAGATTCAGGACAACCCCAATAATCAAAAATTCCACCTCTATTTGAATTTTGTCCACAAACTACAAAAACCCCTGCTCCTAATTCTTTTTTTATTTTAGTGGCTAACCAACCTACAAAACCGCTATTATCTTGATTTTTTTCAAAATGGAAACTAAATACTTTAAAATTTTCAGTAATAGAACTTGCTGAAGGAATTAAAAAACTCCATACTTCTTCGTCTCTCACAATTGCTAATGCTTCTCTTTCAAAATTAAATTTATCTAAAGGAACCTCTTTAAAGTAATAGGTACAATCATAAATCTTTAAAGCAGTACTTTTGATAACCTTTCTTAGTCTTATTTCAGTTTGCTCTGTTGTTTCATTGCTAATGTACATTTTTTAAATTTATATTTTTAAAGAATATTTATTTCAATTTCACTATTTTTAGTTTGTTTTCTCCTTTTTCGCAATTTGGTTTCGTTTATTTTTAAGTCCTAATAGAAATTGGTTTGTTGCTCTTTTAACCACTTTGTTATGTAGGCAATCTGACCAGTATGATATGAGAAGTGCTCTGTAATGTGTATTAAAACTGAAATGCATGTTTCCTGTTGATTTTGTATAGGTAGAATACCCAACAATTTGTTACTGGTAATTGATTGAATACAAGAACTTAATTCTTCTCTTAAATTAGTCATCATAAGTATTAGTTCTTCTTTGCTATGTGTTTTTTCAGCATCGAATTCTAATTGCCTATTTCTCTCAAAAGGTTTTCCACCAATGTAGTCAAGAATCCATTGATTCAAATTTCCTTTTAAGTGTAATACCAAATTACCAACACTATTTCATTGACTATTTGGCCGATACCAAATTTCTTCTTCATTTAACATTTCGAGGCATTTAGTGACACGAGGAAAATTTTCATCTATTAAATATCGTACTATATTGTCGATAAGAGCATTACGAAGTTCCGTTTCATTACTATTCATAAAACGTTCATTTTTAGTTTAAAGTTTTTGGAAATATATTGTTGTTTTGTTTTCATTTCTTTCGGGTTTCTGTCGCTCAAAAATAGCACACAACTCACAAATCTACGAAAGTTATCGTGCTCTTTTCCGCTGCGTTTTTCGAGAAAACACCTGTAAATAGCGGAAAGTACCATTTTATTCGTTTGCTAGATTTTTGCTAACCTCCTCTTTTTCAATATATAAAATTGCACATTTGCCTCGTCTTTTGCGTCAGTAAATAAAAGAACTAACTTTTTTCCACGTCGGTAAGTTACACGTACCACTTTAACAAAAACTACCTACTTATAGGTATATTTCCATCCATTTTTGGTAACGTCTCCCCTAGCCCGGATGGAAGCGGCAGCCCGTAAGAAAAATAAGGCTATGTGAACCGTGTTGCAATGGCGACCTAAGAAGCCAGAAGCAATACGTGTGAACGTGCTGTATTTTTTGCGGACTAAAGCGAACAGCCGGAAAAGCTTCGAATAGAAAAAATAGAAAAAATAGAAAGAAGGAAAAAGGGAAAAATATCCCATTGCGAACTTTGCAGTTAAAGCAATCACGCCTTATAAGCAAATGTCTGTTGCTCGTTTTGTGGTTCACCACGCGAAAGGACTCGCGCAGCAGCGAAATGAGTAGAAGATTTCGAAATTTCGAAATTTCGAGATTGAAAGAGTGAATAATTGAAAGATTGGCCTTCGACAAGCTCAAGCAGCAACGTATGATAACTTCTAACAAAGTTTTTCTCAACAGACGCAAAGTCTAACTTTTTTTATGGCGGCATTTCGCGCTGTTCGTTGCAATAAAATCTTGCAGCGGCTGCTGCGGCTATTTTTCGCCCAGCTTCCGTTGGTCGCTAGCTAAAAATGCCTCCACATGCCACTGCTACGCTTTTATTTTCTCTGCCATCACGGCCGCGGGCAAACGTTTCCTTGAAAATCGTTCGTAAAATGTGGTACTTTGCAACGAAACTACGTTCACATTCAAATTAGAACCGATGCGAAATAAACTGTACGTACTATGCTTGCTTTCTGTATTGATTGGCTACGTTACCGAAAGCTCGGAGAATGCTCGTTCAATTAACAGCCAAACAACCAAAAATGTACCAACTAAAACGAAAAGTTATAAAGTGATTGGTATTAAAGATGGCGATACTTTTGTGGTTTTAATGAACGGCCGCGAGCAAGTGGTGCGACTTGAACACATTGACTGCCCCGAGAAAAAACAGGCTTTTGGAACCAAAGCAAAACAATTTACATCGAATTTGTGCTACGGAAAATCTGTGCACTTGCAGTCGAAAAATAAATACGACCGGTACAAACGTTTAATTGCCGAGGTAATTTTACCCAACGGCGTGAATGTTAATAAAGCTTTGGTAAAAAATGGTCTGGCTTGGCATTACAAAAAGCATTAAAAAAACAGTGAATATGCGCAGTTAGAACGCAGCGCTCGGCAGCAACGAATTGGTGTTTGGAGTGATCCGAATCCTGTGGCACCGTGGGAATGGCGAAAACGGCGGAGGTAATTTAAAAAATTAATTCTCTGAAAAAGAAATGTTTACGAGAATAAATTTAAAACAATTAGAAACTGACCTTTTACAATGCTACTTCTCACTCAAATACTCCTTTCTTAACAACGAAAACGCGATAGAATCTTCATAGCCATCGCCCAGCGCATAATGGTCGCGTAGAACACCTTCTTTTATAAAATTCTGACCTTCAATTATTTTCAAGGACGCAACATTTTCACTTCCTACTAAGGCTTCTATGCGGTTTAACTGCAACGTATGAAAACCGTACTGAATTATCGCTGCAACGGCTTCCGACATGAGTCCTTTTTGTTTAAAACACTCGTCGGACATGCTGTACCCAATTTCTGCGCGTTTGTGTTCTTTGTTCCAGTTATGTAGTCCGCAGCGACCAATAACCTGCTGTGTTGGTTTGTCGCACAGCAAAAACATGAGGAAACTTCTGTTGTAGGTTGCGTAACCGTTTTGGTGTTTAAAAAGCTCACTTTGGTAGTCGGCTTCGTTTCGGTGACCGAGTACTTTCATGATGTCGGATTTTTCAAATTTTTCAAAAATGAATGAAATTTCTTCCACAGAATAACCGACCAGGTTCATTCTTTGCGTTTCGATACGAACGGGATTTGGCTGTTTTAGTTGCATTTGCTGTTAATGAGCGTGTTTGATGGGACATTATTGCACTATGAAACGAAAGTAGCTCAATTTTAGAAAAATCGGATACCGTTTACAGTCAATTGTTTTAAATTGCGTTATAGCAGCGATTAGTTTTCGTTTTGATTTTGGACGATAAGCTTTTTCAATAACGAAATCTGTCCTAAATGATAATAACTGTGTTCAATTTGTGCTTCGATATTTCGTTGATAGCTGCCGTATTCTGCTTTCACAAAGGCTTGATTTAATGTAGCTTCGTCAAGTTCCCGCACATACTGAATGAACTTTTCGGCGTTGCTTAAAAACTCTTGAACCAATTGGTTCCAGTGGTTTTCGCTGCTAATTTCCGGCATTTCAAAGCTGTATTTATCTTTAATATCGAGGTTTCCACCATCAAAAACTTGATTTAAACCTTTGAGATAATAAATAACGTGGAAGGTAAGTAGCGCAATTGTATTGAGGTTTCCAACTTTCTGCGTGGCTTGTTGCCAATTAACGCTGGTAATTTGTTCTTTAAAATTAGTATTGGCAATCCACTTGCCGTCGAGCAATACTTCTTGGAGTCGGTTAGCGAGATAGGTGTTCATGGTTTTGGTACTGGTTAAAAATAATGCTCTAAAATTCGTCTAGTTTAACTGAATTTTATGCTCATATGGAATAAGAAATGTAAGAGTTTTAATTGGTGAATGTGAAGGTTAAGCCGTCGACACGCTCAAGCACATTTTTTTTAGCGCACAGAAGACACTGAAACTCGCAGATTTTTACGGAATACAAAACCGTTGAGGAAAACACAGAACGTGTCAAGCCGCCAAAAAAATGCACTAGCCTTCGACAGGCTGTGGCACCAACGATACGTGGGTAAGGATGGGCAAAACGATACGTGAAGTGGTGAATTCATCGAAGTCTTAATACTTAATACTCTAATCTTAATACTCCAATCTTAATACTCCAATCTTAATACTCCAATCTTAATACTCCAATCTTAATACTCCAATCTTAATAC
>JAIXTU010000273.1 GCA_027483785.1 Flavobacterium sp. | reverse complement strand
GGGGGATTGTTACCAACATAGTTGTCAATATTAACTGCGATTTGTTGATTTTGAGCGGGAACTTGAATTTTATATAATCGGAACTGTAGATTATTATTTAACGTAGAATTTTTTGTTTCGATGCTATAGAATATATTGCTATTTGCTTGTAAACTTTCACTAGAGATTAAATCTCTTATGATGATTTGTCCTGACCGAGGGGCTACCCACATTTTTACAGGGTCAGAATCTACAGTCATAGGTGGTTCTATTAAGTCTTCATTGTTTACATAGTCTCCTACTGAAGCCGTTATAATTTGATTTTCAGTGTTGTTACTGCTTGGGGAAAACGTAATATTGCCGTCGGTAGCATTTAAATGATTAAATAACACTAGATTATTGTTTACGACATCCATCAATCCGTCAGAGTTGGCATCAGTCATAAACACATCGTTATTCATGTTGCTCCTACTTCTTGTTCGGTTAATGTTAAAACTTTTTGAGCTACTAAATTCCAATGAAAAGTTAAAGGATTCTATTGGTATTGTTTTGGTGTAGCCCAATGAGCGATTATAGTTATTTATTCCGTTTATGCTTTTTGCTTCTAAAAAAGAAAGCTGATTATCTTCTGAAATATAAGATGGAAAAAACTTTAATCCCGTTTTACTGCGATAGATTAGGTCATTCAATCCATCTCCGTTTAAATCTCCTAAAGTTATCAATCCACGGTCTTCTGGTATTGCTTCGCCGAAAGTGGTCCCAAAGGTTAAGGTTTTAAAGCGACTATTTGAGTGTCGCCGCCATTTTATTTCCAGACCGCCGCTAAAATGTAAATTATAACCAGTTTCTGATGCCCGGGTAGAGCTTATTTTTGAAACGGGTATAAGATTGCTCAATAAAGGAGGGAGATTTAAGTCAGGCAGTTGCGGTAACGGTATACTTACAGCGGGTTCATACAAACTCAAATCTCTATTTTTATCTATGTTATTGTCGTAATATGAGAAGGAATGAGTGTTGTCGGGTAAATTTGGGTGTTTCTCAATAATTTTCTCTAATAGAACTTTTTGAAATTCTCCTACTTTGTATTCAAATTCATAACTTCTAATCAAGTTATCTTGCCATTTAACTTCTAAATTCTCAAGTAAAAATGGAGAGATCATTTTTAATCCTAATTTATTGTCAACTTTAATTTCCTTTTTGGTAATTGCAGTTTGATAGTTTAGTTTTATGCGGTATGAACCTTCAGTTTGGTTTTTACCTGTATAATAAATATCTGCAATTTCAAAAATTCGTCCCCCTGCTAAATTTGCATTCTCTGCACTGAGGTTAGAAGCTGGAAGTGTATGATTTTTATATTCGTAAATAATGTTATTTCCAAAATTATCAATTGTTTTGTAAATGCTCCATCGAACGATATTCCCGAGTTCGTTTCGAACGATGCTATTTTCTTTGATTCCTTGCTCATCTCCACCGTAAAAAGTCATTATTCCATTGGTAGATGTGACTTTCCAAAAATAATTTGTCGTATTGGTTCCGATACGTTCAACTTTAGCAAAGTTATCTGCTTTTCTAAATGTGAATCTGTTACTTCCTGCGTTGTTTCGGGGTTGGGGCTCTGTTGATATTAAATTACCTACATCATGCGGTCGATGCGGCATCCAATCACTACCTTCAAATCGGGGATACATCAATTGCTCTCCGTCTAACATGTAAATTTCTGATTCAAAGTTTGAATCGAAAGTAGGAACACCCCATTGTGTGTTTAAATCAATTGATGAAACGGGTATTGACCAACCAAGGCCTAAAATGTCTGAGCTAGCTTCACTATTGTATTGCAAATTAACGTTTGGTTGCAAACCATTTCTTCCACTTGGTGTTTTAATTGGATAGCTGATATTAGCAGTACCTTTGTTATTTGCCTCCGGTGGAGAAATGAATGTCATTTCTGCGAGTGGGTTCGCAGCTTGAATACCAGAAATCGTAGTTGGAGCATAGCCACTCGTTTCTGAAGCTTCGGGAGTTGAAATTATTCCATTGATATAATCTCCTTCTCCATTGCTGCGAACTAAAGTGTATTTCTCCGCAGTATTTATGCTCACTACATTTATCTGTTTCCAATTCTTGGTTACTTTATCAAAATAGAAGCATCTAATTTCGGAAGGTTTTGAGTTGTTGGGTATGCGATTTACATCAAAAGGTATTTTAATGAGTCGCTCAGCAGTCATCTTCTTGGAAATATCCATTATCCTAATCCCTGCGCCACTGGCAGTACAATTTCTAACATCTTTAGAAATATGAGGTAGGTCAATAGTATTTAACGGTGTTAGTATATACCCATTTTCTAAATCCAATTTAGACGGCTGAAGATTGTATTTATCGACTAGTACATCTTCTGAAGCTGTATTAGCTGGTCTTTGAACTGGAATTTTTGAAAAAGAACTGGGATTTTCACTATTTTGAATAGAAATCTCGTCAAATTCTTTTTGTGAATCTATAGAAATTATGGTATCAACTTTATTCTTATCAAATGATATTTTTAACTCAGGACAATACAATTTCTTTCTAAACGGGTTGTCAAATTTTACAATTAGTTTGTTATCTGAAATTTTTACAGATTTAAAATTTGATATCAAACGGATGCTTGAAGTTTGTTTTAGTTTGCCAACAAGCTTTAGATTTTTTAATTGAGCATATTTATTTTTTAAGCTTCCGAAATATATTGAGTTGTTTCCTTCTTTTAGGCTTGCAGGTTCTAAAAAAATAGACTGAGTTGACCATGTTTCATTTTTTTCAAATAAGTAACTTCCTGTTATAAAACTACTGTTAATTGAAATTGGCAGCCCCAAATAATCTTTGCATCCCTTTAATTCAAATTCGAGGTAGTAGTCGTATTTTATTAAATTTTCTTTTGAAATAACAGTTGTGAAAAAATTATCCGAGGGATCATCATATCCGTCGCCTTCAGAACTACCAATTATTGCTGTATCATGATCTACAAAGAGTTGTACGTTTTCTTTTAAATTTGTACTTTTTTCGGCGTCAATTTGTGCTTTGCTGTCAATAGAATGTGCAGAGGCAACGTCATCTTTACTCGGAGAATTATTTTCTGCATGAACTAGTTCACGAAAAGAGTTTGGTTTAATAAAAAATCCTTTGCTTGTAGGCTTTTCTATATACACCAGAGGTAAAACGAGCTCCGAATGTAACATTAACAAAAGAAAAAATCTTGCTACCAAACCCGTCGCATCTTTAGATACTCTTGCTGTTCTCATAAATTACTTAACAATGATTTTTGTGGTTGAGGTACTTTTTGAAGATGATAATCGAATAAAATATGTTCCTGGATAATTTGGCGCATTTATATGCAAACACTCATTATTTGATCTTACTAATTCCTGAAAAATTTGCTTTCCATTAACATCAAATGTGTCGATTTTTATCTTTTCTCCGATACTAGTTAAATTACAAATTCTGTAACTCATTCCAGCGATAACTGGGTTTGGAAAAACCTCAAGTTCTTTATTCTGAGTTTTGTCCTCAAAATCAACTCGAAAATTTTCAAAAATTCTACATTGCCCATTAGTAGTTATTTTTACTAAATAGTCACCTTTTTCTTTTAGCTGAACTTGATCCCCGACACCAACTAGCTCACCTTTATTACTAATCCATTCTATTTCTTCAGCTTTGTTTTCAGTTAACGCAGTTACCCTACAAATCTTTTCTAACTCCGCGTATTGCAGATCTAAACGTAAATGGTGTCCATGTCCAGTTTCAATTTCTTCCAAATTAACAGTATATGACAAACCATTTAAGTCACTTATCAGCGCCAGCTGCCCACTTATTCTGCTTTTCAAAGCAAAACTTGAATTATTATATATAAATCTGTTTTTATTACCTACAACATCAATAAAATCGATTGTAAAAGGATAAGTTCCTCCAACTATATCAAAACGGTAATTGTTTTCTAGCTTATCACAATCGTAATTTCGATTAACTTTAGCAAACATCTTTGGAGTAATAACTAATTTTATTCTTTTATAATAAGTTGAATCGTTGTTAGTAATTTTATTTATAGGAAAACTAAATTTGGCAGTATCATTTTCCAATTCTACATCATGCCAATCTGCGGTATTAATGTTTTCGTAATCTAAAGAGTTAGGAAGATAAGGAGCAACACTAATTCTCAGAACTTTTTCATTCGACAGTTTCAATGATTCCTTAGCCAAGGAATCAAGTGCTAATGTGAAATTTAATTTTTCATTTGATTGTTGTCTACTTCTGTATCCAATTAACCATGATTTTTCGAAACTTAAAAAGCCATCTTCTGAAAGGCTGGTATTAATTTTAAACTCTTTGTTATTTGAACCCAAAATTGCGTAAGTCTTACGCTCATTATTATTTGTAGCTTGGTTGTTAGAAACTTCAAAAGATAGAAGTTTATCACTCTTATGTTTTGCAAAAGTTTTAAAAAATTTAAATTCATCATCTATTGCTAAACCAAAAACATTTTGATTGTACCCATTGCTTTGTTCATGGTTCCATATCACTTTTCCAGCAGGATCAAGGTAATTACAACTTTCACAGAGGGAAATCCCATGTCTGAGGGATAGCTGCGTTTCAATAATTTGTCGCTCTTTCGAACTCACTACTCGCGGAACTATTACTAGCTCCTGTATGTCAACCTCTGTATCTGAGTCAATTTCATCATCTAAGTTCAGAATAGAAAGGTCTTTGATCAGACTTTTAATTGAATGATAGCTTTGTATTGAACCAACGTCTTTAACTTTCTTTTCGACCGGCTTACCAGAAATACTGTCGTTTAGAAGTAATTTTTGTTTGAAACTCGACGCAATGGAAACGTGCCTGTTTTTCTCGGCATTTTCAAAGACAGCAAACACTGAAACTTCTTTTTTGAAATGTAAATTTTT
>JAIXTU010000179.1 GCA_027483785.1 Flavobacterium sp. | reverse complement strand
CGTAACTTCTTCTTCTTCCTCTCCATAAATGATAATCGCCAACTGTTCCATATTGCTGCAAGCAGTGTCGTATTCGAAACCCGTTCTCGGCAAGCGAACTTTCCGAATAATATCGCCTGGCTGAATCCCCGGAACTTTTGCTGCCGAACTGCCCGGCAAGATCCCAACAACAATCAGTTGTTCTTTTTCATCGAGCTCGAGCATCAGTCCGAAACTCTTGTTCGCAGTAGCCAATCCCGACATAAAACTCTTCGCTTCGCTGGCATTGAAGTAATTGGTGTGTGGATCAAAATACGCACCGATTAAATTGAGGAGCGTTTCGGCAATTTCCTCATTCAATTCGCCTTGTTTATTTAGGATGTTCTCTAAGCGACAAACTTCGCGCGCTACAATTTCTGAACGTTTTGCTGCCGCTAATTCTTCCACAAAAGGAGCAAGCGAATCTTTGTTTTTGCTCAAACGCGCAACTTCGTCTAAAGCGACGTATTTAATGCGTTTGTTCCAAAGCTTTGGAAGATCTTCTACCGAAACATCAAATTCAAAAGGCTCAGTCGAAAATCGAAGCGTTTCGCTGCCTTCGGTTCGCAATAATGAAGCGTCAATATTTTTAAAATACAGCAACTTTCTGTTCAAAGCAGAAACGTAAATGTTCCAAACTAATTCAGTAAAGTAGCAGTCTTTTTTTAAAAGCGAAGTATGTAATTGCGTTCGGTATTCAGCTAGTTCTTCGTAATCAGTTTTCGAGAGCAAACTCCGATTGGGATCTAAGTCGGTCAATAAACCATCGAATAAGTATTTACTTAGGTTCTCATCAATAGGTTTGGGTTGCAAATGATTCACTTTTAAAAAGTTAACCATTACTTCGAATCGCTCACAATATACCAATTGCTGCGACCAAGCGAAGTGCCCAAACACAAAAAGCGCGACAACCCAGAAATTTCTACCCATATTATTTGCTGTAGAAAGGCAATTTTACTACCTGTGCTGCTACATCGTTTTTACGAATGCGAATGCGAATTTCGGTACCCACTTTTGCATAAGCAGTTTCTACATAACCAAGACCAATTCCTTTGTTTAATGAAGGCGACATCGTTCCGGAAGTTACTTTACCAATAACGGCACCGGTTTCATTCACTATTTCATACTCTTGTCTGGGAACGCCGCGTTCGGTTAATTCGAAACCTACCAACTTTCTAGAAACGCCTTCCGATTTCTGTGCTTCCAAGCGTTCTTTATCGATGAAATCCTTAGAAAACTTCGTGATCCAACCCAAACCGGCTTCGATAGGAGAGGTGCTGTCGTCGATGTCGTTTCCGTATAAGCAATAACCCATTTCTAAACGCAGGGTGTCTCGTGCGGCAAGGCCAATTGGTTTGATTTCGTATGCTGCACCTGCTTCAAAGACGCGGTTCCAAAGTTGTTCGACCTCTTCGTTTTTGCAGTAAATCTCAAAACCTCCCGATCCAGTGTAACCGGTAGCCGAAATAATAACATGTTCGATGCCCGCAAACGGACCAACAACAAAATGGTAATAAGGAATTTCAGTTAGGTTTACCGATGTCAGTGCTTGCATCGCCTCAACCGCTTTAGGCCCTTGGATGGCCAATAGCGAATAGTTATCGGATAAGTTTTTAAGCTCGGCACCAAAAGTATTGTGTTGGTTGATCCACGCCCAATCTTTATCGATATTAGACGCATTGACGACAAGTAAATATTGTTCTTCTTTGATGCGATAAACAATTAAATCGTCGATAATACCGCCGTTACCGTTCGGGAAGCAAGAATATTGTGCACGACCAATTTCCAGAGTTGCCGCATCGTTGCTACAAACGTATTGTATTAAAGGTAAGGCAGCTGGACCGGATACGAGAAATTCGCCCATATGCGAAACATCAAACACGCCGACGCCGTTTCGAACGGTTTCGTGTTCGGCATTAACGCCTTCGTAAGTTATAGGCATATTATATCCAGCAAAAGGCAAAATCTTAGCGCCTAATTGCTCGTGTAGCGCGTGCAAAGCAACGTTTTTCATGGGTGTTAGTTTCTTGCAAAAGTAGCTGATTTCCGCTTTGTAACCCCACTTCCAATAAAAACTCATCCTTGTTTTTTCAGTCGATTTTTCAACAATTTTTAACGTAACGATGGGCGCAAAACGAGTGCACTAATACAGTTTATTTTATTTTTCTTTCGGAGCAATTAACTGTAAACACCTCAAAAAAGCCAATTAACACTTTCTTTTTTAACAACTGTTTGCAAAGTGTAAACACCATAGTGCGAAATGTATGGCTCGAAAAAAATGTCGTTAAATAATTGAAAAAAAGCACATTAAATATTTTTTCGAACGAATTAATGCGTACCTTAGAAAAAGATTTCGACCTAGTTAAAGACTTTTAACCCATAACGTACTGTCAACGTAGAATTTGGAACGAAATCTTACAAAGCGCTCATCTGGGCGCTTTTTTATTGCGATTTATTTGGGCGCGCCGGCACACGAGTCGTCGCTGCGCAAAAGAAGTTCACGCCGTCACGTGTTCCGCTTTATCTTTTTGGCGAAGCTGACGTGGAAAATCCGTAGCGCCAAAAAGGATATCGCTGCACCCGTTCTCGCGAGATAAAAGCGAAAAAAGGCATTCAACAAGCTCAGGCAACGACGATACGTGGGTTCGGGTGGGTGAATGATACGTAAAGTGGTGAACTCATCGAGTCTAGCTTCTCGCATCTAAAAAATAGCACAATGTTCCACACAGTTTTACACAAAGTACACCATGTTATTTTCGACAGTCTCTACTAGCAGCTTTTTTTAGCTCGCAGAACACACCGAAACGCACAGAATTTTGCGGAGTAGTGTGCTGTTGAAGAAAACACAGAACGTGTCATTATCTAAAAATCACACAACCTTCGACAAGCTCAGGCAACGACGATACGTGGGTTCGGGTGGGAAAATGATACGTAAAGTGGTGAACTCATCGAGTCTAGCTTCTCGTGTCTAGCTTCTAGCTTCCAAAAAAAAGATACGTAAAGTGGTGAACTCATCGAGTCTAGCTTCTCGTGTCTAGCTTCTAGCTTCCAAAAAAAGATACGTTAAGTGGTAAACTCATCAAAAGTCTTAATACTTAATACTCCAATCTT
>JAIXTU010000202.1 GCA_027483785.1 Flavobacterium sp. | reverse complement strand
ATTGAGTCCAGATAAATCGTCGCGTCCGATACCTGCCACGTTATAGTTAAAACCTGCGCCGGAGTTGTAAACTACGCTACCAGCGGAGTCGAGGTAGTTTTGACTAATTCCGTTTACGCCCAGTGTTATTCCGTATTTAATGGCTAGATACGATTCGATTCTTTGTCGATCGGTGGTGTTATTTCTTGTACTGTAGTTTATGATTTCTAGAATATCGCCGTTGTATGAAGCGTCGAAAAATTCGCTTCGACCAAGCCAGTATCTTGAGTTTACTATGTCCTTATAAGTTGCTGGAAAAACTTCGGTTGTAGTTAGTAAATTACCGTTGCAGAGAATTTCCATACGTCCGGCAGCCGACTTTCGCGGGTTAAAGATTTGTACTCCTCGGTACGATTTAGTTGTACTTATTTCGCCAGTTCCGTAGGATGTTTGAGCACCTTGGTTGTAGGCAAGAACTTCATTAGAATGGCGAACGGAGGTGTTGCCCATTTGGAATCCAGTTACGTCTTGGCTATTTCGGTTAGTTGCGATATCGTCTCCACAGTAGATGTCTTGTGGATTAGAAGCAGAAGTTATTGTACCAGTTGGACGAATAACAATGAACATTTCACTGTTGTAGAAGCCTTGATTTCCTGACATAGAATTTGCTCCGTTAAAGTTCACAACTGGATTGAAGTTTACGTTTGAGCTTGGGTTGTTTCGGAACTTAGGTTCACGAGCAAATCTGGAAATAGCTGTTTTGGTGCTTCCTAATACTTGATCTTGCCAAGTTTGTAAGTCGTCGTTGTCGTTTAATGCTCCGACGTTGCTGTTTGCTTTGAGCCAGAAGCGTAAGTTTGATGTAATTCCGCCTGGAGCTGATGTAGGAACAGGTGCGTTTACAATATCAGCGCTTACCACAAAGTCGTACGTACCTTCATTCGGATCGTTACTTGTAACAGTAATAGTAGCTGTTTTAACTCCAAGAACTGTGTTTGGTGTGAAGGTTACAACAAAAGACGCTACGGCACCCGAAGCTAGTGAAGATGGAACAGGCGTTGCAGTGAATAGTGCGGCATTTGGGCCTGAAATACCAACTGTTGTACTTAGTGTAAGGGAGTTAGTTCCGAGTGAATAGATGTTGAATGGTATTGCAATAGACGTTGCACTATCGGTTTGACCGAAGTTGGTTTGATCGTTAACAGCGGGGGTGGTATCTCCATCTACAATTGAAACCTCATTACCTTGGATATCAATCTCTCGTCCAGAAACAAGTGCTGCACCCTGAACAACGAAATCATAGATGCCTTCATCTCCATCTGAGTTATTGATGGAAATGATGGAAACAGTAGTTCCTGCCACTGTTGGCGCATATGTTATTTGAAAGGTAGAACTGCCTCCCGCCGGGATAACCGAGTTTGGTTGTTGCGTTACGGTAAATTCTGGTCCTCCCGTTAACACAACAATTGGTGTTCCTGTCAAGTTAAGTGGTCCTGTTCCTGTATTGAAAATGGTAAAAGTTCTTGTAATTGTAGCGGGAATTAGTGCTGTTCCAAAGTTAGTATGGTTGGCAGTAGTTGTGCCTGATGCTCCATCGAGAATGCTTACACCGTTACCAACGATATCAATTTCTGGTGTTACTCCAGTTCCACCTGTACCTGCTAGATCAAAGCTGAATGGATTCTCGTCGGCATCGTTTGTAACGATCGAGAAATCGGCAGTTCTCGTTCCTACAGCAGTTGGCGTGAAGCGAATGACGACTGAGGTAGATCCGCCCGGTACTACTGTTGCTGCTGGTGCAGTTGCAACTACGAATTCGCTACTGTTTGCGCCAGTGATTGTAATTGCGCCTAGGGTTAAATTAGCGGTTCCTGAGTTTTCGATGATAAAAGTTCGGTTGAGTTGAATGCCCACGTTTGTAGTACCTACATTGGTAAAATCGGTGGTTTCGGGTGTATTATCTTCGTCGACGATGTTAAATCCATTTCCAGAAAACACTATTTCTGGAGCAATAATCTCAGCAGCTACTGCTACACGCGGCACGGTAACGCAACCATTAACATTTGCTTCTACGTAGAATAGTGTAGTACTTACTAAGTCTGGTGTGGTAAATGAAGTACCTGTCCCAAGAGCGGTACCACCAACTGCTACATCGTACCAAGATATGGTTCCTGCAGATGCTGTAGCTTGTAGTGTAAGTGGGCCGAAATCATTTCTTGAAGCACCTGTTGTAGAAGTGATTGTAGGGTAGTCTGAAGTTACGGTTAATGATCTTGGTGTACCGTTTCCACAGCTATTTGAAGGTGTTACAGTTACATTACCAGTATTGGTAGTTGTTAAAACTGTAACTGAAGAAGAAGTTCCACCCGTTTGCTGCGTCCAGTTAGTTGGGAATGTCCAAGTGTAAGTAACACCTGGTACAGCAGTTACGCTATAAGATACGATCTGACCAGGACAGAATGTGCTATTTCCAGTAATACTGCTAGGCTGACTTGGCACTGTGTTTACCGTAACGCTAGCTGTATTATTGGCAGAGATTGTATTAGAACAAAGAACAGGACTGCTTCCGCTTGCTAGGTTAGTGATCGTTACTGTTACAGTACCACCGTTGTTTAAAGCTGGTGTAGTAAATGTGCCCACATTAGATGCACTTACAGTCATTGCAGCGGTAACTCCGTTAGAAATTACGCTGCCCGATAAGTTGTATGTTACAGTGTAGGTTCCTTGAGGCAATCCGGTACCGCTTAACGTTACTGTAACTGTTTGCCCAGAGCATATTGTAGTACTTGATAAAGTTGTCGAGTTTAAGTTGTACGTCGGACAGGTCCAAGTTACAATTGCTTGTCCAGGTCCACCAGGTCCACCTAAACGATCGGTGGATGTTGTGGCACGTGCGCCGCCACCGCCACCGCCTACTGCAGTAGCTGTATTGCCATTTGAATCTGTTGCTACGCCGTTAGCTCCCTCACCTCCGCCAGTTGGTGCTATTCCGCCCACAGCTGCAACAGCGTTATTTCCATTGGATCCAGTTCCAGCGCTACTTCCACCCGCTCCTCCAGACGTTAAAGCAACACCAGCTGAACCTGCACCTCCGTAGAAATTGACTTGTCCGCCAACATTTCCGGTAAGTGGGCCAGTTGCTCCGGCCGCTCCTTGATTATTATTGTTTGCACGCGCTCCTCCGTTACCACCTACTGCTAATAATGTAGTACTACTACTAAACCAAGTAGATCCGCCCGGTGCGCCGATACCAGTGCTTCCTGTTCCGCCTGCACCTACATTTACAGTATAGTTAGTTCCTGCTACTACAGTTATTGAATTATGTCTAGTGTAAGCACCTCCGGCACCACCACCACCTGCAGAATTAGTTCCTGTAACACCTCCTCCGGCACCACCGGCTCCCCATAGTTCAACACGAACCGAGTTAACACCAGCAGGAGGAGTAAACACGCCTGTGCTTGTGTACGTTCGACTTTGAGCAAATAGTTTTGAAGAAAGGGAAATTCCTAATAATAGAATTGCGATAAGCAATAATCGTGTAGTTTTTTTCATATCTCGGGGCTTTTAGATAATGAATTGATATGTCACATTTTCAATGCACGGATAAAACTACATTAATAAGTCATAGGACACCAAATAAAAAATGTTAAATTTTAACAAAATCAACGACGAAATGCAAAATATAGCGATAAAATGCGTTTTTAGTCTTGCAATGTAAGAAAAAACTTATAAAAAGTAAACATGAAAGCAGCTGGTTTGCCTTCATTCTTCAATGTTAAGAAATACTATAAAACAAAAAATCGGTCCCAATTGAGACCGATTTTTAAGATATAGATGGAATTATTTAACGTGAGTTCGATATAAAAATCAAAGTTAGAAATCATTTAAATAGTTGATTACAAGGCGTATTTTCTTTGGGATACCGAGGTATCTCAAAAAAATACAACGCATTAAGCGACTGTTTAAATGATTAGCT
>JAIXTU010000137.1 GCA_027483785.1 Flavobacterium sp. | reverse complement strand
CAATACGAAAAAGTAAAGAGCAGCGGTACAGCTTCGTTGAGCGGTTTTACCTACACCACTGAAGACAAAAAGAAATATTACATCAAAAACAGCAGTTTAGCTTTTAATCCGTCGCAAATTAAATTAGAGAATCTGGAAATGACGACCGGAAAAACCGATTTGCGCGCCAGCGGTGTGATTCAAGATTTTTACGGCTACGCTTTCGCGAATAAGAACTTGAAAGGAAATTTTACGCTTTTCTCTAATTCTTTGTCCATTAGCGATTTTATGTCGGCAGCACCAGCCACAACAACTGCTTCGGCGCCAAAATCGGAATTAAAAATTCCCGCATTTTTAGATTGTAGTATTGCGGCAAAGATCAATACGTTGTATTACGACAATTTAACCTTGCGTACTAATTCGGCTATTGCAATTATTAAAGACGAGAAAATTCAGATTAAAGACTTCAAAACCAATGTTTTTGGAGGATCTATTGGTGCAAACGGTTCGGTTTCTACCAAGACAAAACAGCCGTTGTTTGATATGGCTCTGAAAATGAATCAAGTAGACATCAACCAAACGTTTACGCAGTTGGAAATGATGAAGAATTTAGCGCCTATTGCGGGGGCTGTAAACGGTAAAATCAATACAACGATTGATTTAAAAGGAGCTTTAGACGCACAAGAAATGACTCCGGTTTTATCGACGATTACGGGCGATTTATTCGGGCAGTTTTTGTCGACGACTATTAATGAAAAGAATGCCGGCTTTTTAAATAGTTTATCGAGTTCGTTGAAATTTATCGATGTATCGAAAATTAACCTCAACGATGTAAAAGCCAATTTATCGTTTGCCAACGGAAAGGTAAATATTAAGCCATTTAACTTGAAATACCAAGATATTTCGGCGGTTATTGGCGGTTCGCATGGTTTTGATCAGGTAATGAACTACGACCTGAAATTGAATGTTCCAGCTAAATATTTTGGTTCGGAATTGAACAAACTTGCTGCTAAAATTACACCTGCCGACATGGCCAAGTTGGATAACGTACCGATAAATGCCGTTCTTACAGGATCTTTTAGCAAACCAAAGGTTAGTACCGATATGAAAGCTGCCGTTACGAATTTGACGAATCAATTGGTGAAAAAACAAAAGGATAAGCTTATCGATAAAGGTACTACCGCCTTAGACAATTTGATTTCCGGTAGTAAGAAAGATACTACGAAGACAAATTCGACAAAGACTAAAGCTAAAAATTTGTTGAACGGCTTGTTGAACAAGAAGAAAAAGGAGTAAGTTGTTGAAAGTATTACTAGATTAGCGTTGCTTTTAAACACTAAAAACCAATGCCCGGATTTAGAAAGATTGCTTTTGTTTGCGCAGTAGCTGTCGCTGCTTTTTCGACGATTAACTGCCATGCACAAGAGGTGCAAAAGACCTTGTATCAGGTTCAAACCGGCTTTTTAGGCACGTGGGTTGGCGCTGAATTTCCCGTAACAAAAAACTTTATACTTCGGGCTGAGACAGGCTTAGATGCCGGTTTTTTCGGAGGCATAAGCAACGATGACAACGGTTTTGTTTTAGCTCCTGTGTTTACTATTGAGCCCCGATTTTACTACAATTTCGGGAAACGCACTGAAAAAGGAAAGCAAACAAGAAATAATTCTGGAAACTTTTTTGGAATTAAAACGTCGCTTCATCCCGATTGGTTTGTGATAAGCGACGTTGCTAATGTAACCATCAATCAACAGCTAACGGTAATACCTAAGTGGGGCATTCGGAGAAACATAGGGAAAACGAACTTCAATTATGAACTTGGTTTCGGTATTGGAAGGAGATTTTACCGCAGCGAAAGCGAAACGGCTGCTGATTTACACTTACGCATTGGATATACGTTTTAACGGTAAAGATTGAACTGCTCAATCCTCAATTTTTCTTAAAACGAAAGTTTTCTCTTCCTGTTGAGCAGCTCTTATCATTACGAGAAGGTCAACTGTTGTTAGCCGTAGCGCTTTTATGATTTTATTCTAGTGTCGTAGATAAAATCTTCAATATTTACAATTTTAAAAAACTGACTGTCAGAATGTTCCGGATTTAAAATGTAATTATATTCTTGCTGAACAATTGTCGAAGGAATTTTTATTATGGGTTTGTTAGCAGTAGTTAGCAAATTTGTCCCAAATAGTTTTGTTGAAGAAGGTGCAGGAAAATCTTTCCAATTTGGAGGCAAGTCCTGTATTTCCAATTCCAAGATATTTGTGTCTGGTATTTCAATTACAGTAAAACTCAATATTTTGGGTATATCTGATATATTAACATTAACAGTATACTCAAGCAAGGCTAAAGCACGAGATTCTGCTGTATAAAGACAGGCTGTTCCCATGTTATTCCACCGACCTCCAAATAATTTAGCTCCAGTACCTATTAAGTCATTGCTGTATAAGGTATTTCCTAATCTATATACAAGCATAATCTTTAGGAATAAACTCCGTACTCAATTCTCCCAATAAGATTTTTGACTTCTTGTCTTCCAAACTGATTATCCAATATATCGTAGGGAGCTTTTCCTCCTAATGCGTGATTTGGTTTAAACATCCAGTCTCTAAATTTGACTTCATCTTCAAAAACTTTGTATCCATACGAATAGATGTCGGCTAAATCTAATATTCTTTCTCCAACCGCAAAACTATATTTTTGCTCACCTTTCTTCTTTATGAGAGTTGATCGTGTTACAGACAAAACGTGTGACAACTTATCATAATCTAGTTCAGTTCTAACTTTAAGACGTTCTAAATGCGCTTTACTAATGCCTTGCTGTAATTTTTCCATCTTCTCAAATGGCGTCATTTGATTTTCAGATTGTTCCATTCCCGTATAAATGATCGAAACTGGGACAGGATGGCTTACTTTAGCCGTTACTTTTTTAGCGCCCAATCTAGGGTTTACAACACTCGCTTTCCGTATAATCGCCATAGTGTATTTTTTCTAAAATTGAAGTATAAATTTACACTTTAGAATTATAAGTAGCAAGTTTTATAGTGCTTTTTATGGTACTACCTCAGTTCGATTAAAAATCTTTGTCAGATCGCGGTCGCTAGATATTTAAATCGAGTTCAGTTTATGAAGAAATTTAAATTCTCAATCCTCAATTTTTAATAAAACGAAAGTTTTCTCTTCCTGTTGATTAGCTCGTATCATTACGAGACGGTCGACTGTAGAAGTGCTAAAAACCTGAGTTCAATTAAAAATCTTTGTCAGATCGCTTTAAATCAACAAATTGTGAAATCAAGTAGCTATGGACAGAAATAGTTTCTACGCTAAACAGCTAAACGGCTGCCTACTTCGTTAGATTTTTTTGCGATACTACAGTATCCCAATAAAAATCTGCCTTGTATGCAACCGTTTATCTGTTTTCTGACCGCAATTTTTAAATCGAACTCAGGTATAAAAAAAGCTGCGTTTGATGCGCAGCTTTTCTGAAAGTTTCGAATTCTTACAAATCAAATTTAATTCCT
>JAIXTU010000264.1 GCA_027483785.1 Flavobacterium sp. | reverse complement strand
CAAAGGTTTTTATGTCGAACTCACGTTACTTAGCTTTCACAATCAATCAAGTCCAAACTTAAAGAGAAAAATTCAGACAAATCTTGGATGTCACTTTTGGCGCACTTGAATTAGAAATGCCAATAGATGATTTTCTAACAGACCTAAAAAAAGAAAGAAATTTTAGGGATAAGTCGATAGAACTGTGAAGAAATAGCTTTTGGATACAAATGTTTGCGCATATTTTCTTAATGAAAAGTATGATTTAGCCAAGACAATTGATAAGTGAGGTTTTGAGAATTGCACAGTTTCAGAAGTAACTATTGCAGAACTAAAATACGGTTCAGAAAAAAGTACTTTCAAAGAAAAAAAACAGAAAAATTATCGAGTCGTTTCAATTTGTAATAGATATAATCGCAATTTTTCCTGCTCTAGACGTTTACGCCAAAGAGAAAACAAGATTAAAGACCAAAGGAATGATACTAGATGATTTTGATTTACTAATTGGCGCTACTGCCATTTATAATGAAATGATTTTAGTAACAAAAAATAAGTCTGATTTTGAAAGAATGGAGAAAATTAAAATCGAAGATTGGACTGAAAATAAATAAAAGACTGAAGTTAACAGCCGTAGCTGTATCACAACCTTTTTTCTCAGCCACTGCTTTCTGTCAACAACTTCGAAGCAGATCGAAGTTTTTTTCATGACAAAGCATAGACATTTTCAAGTTGCACACTGAACCGTTTCGTTTTTATGTATAAACTTAACGACTGCGTCTGAAAAGACTTTTTTCCTTTAGTAAGCAAATCCCACACTTTCTTTGTCACCTCTGTGCCTATGTGGTCAGCCGAAACCCTAAAAACGATGTGCAACATAGTTTGTTAAGCAATCGGTTTTCAACCACGCGAGGGGACTCGCGCGGCAGCGGTCAGCCGAAACCCTAAAAACGATGTGCAAAATCGTGTGTTAAGCAATCGGTTTTGCAACCACGCGAGGGGATTCGCGCGGCAGCGGTCAGCCGAAACCCTAAAAACGATGTGCAACATAGTTTGTTAAGCAATCGGTTTTGCAACTACGCGAGGGGACTCGCGCGGCAGCGGTCGGCCGAAACGCTAAAAAAGATGTGCAACATTATGTGTTAAACAATCGGTTTTCAACCACGCGAGGGGACTCGCGCGGCTGCGAAATGAAAACGCGCTATTTGCCGAAAGTTATTTCATGTTTCGTTTGCTCGTTGTTTTTATAACGATTCGTTCTGGTAACGATTTTCGCGGCCCCGATAGCAACGAAAAGCGCGCAAAGCAAGAAAAACTAACAGCTTGCCTATACAGCGGGCGACCATAAGAAGCCCCGATGGATGGAACAAGCTGTGTTTTTGTTGCTGCGTACTTGTAGTGCATAGCGGGAAATGCCGCCCTAAATAACGTGAGTTCGATATAAAAATCACAGTTAGAAATCATTTAAATAACGTGAGTTCGATATAAAAATCAAAGTTAGAAATCATTTAAATAGTTGATTACAAGGCGTATTTTCTTTGGGATACCGAGGTATCTCAAAAAAATACAACGACGTAAGCGACTGTTTAAATGATTAGCTATAAATAACAGTGCAACAAAATTAGTAGCATCCAATCTATAACTTTCATTTCAAGCGATCTAACAAAGATTTTTACGTCGAACTCACGTTACTTGATTCCGTACTTGTCGAACAAATAAATCAACGACGTCATGGCTGCGGCGCCAAGCTCCAACTCGCGTTTGTGTACGTGATCAAAAGTGTCGTTTGCGGCGTGATGGTGGTCGAAATACCGCTGCGAATCGGGCTGCAACCCCGCTTTTACGATTTTCTCCGATTTAAGCGGACCGATATCCACGCCACTAAAACCTTTGACAAATCGGTGAATTAAATACGGTTCAAACAACGATTCCCAAGAGCGAACTTGCTCGAAATTAGCATCGTCGCAAACAAACGAAAATCCGCGTGGAGAGAAACCACCCAAATCGCTTTCTAATGCAAAAATGTGATTCTCGCCTCGCTCTTTACTGTACTTCTCGTAAGCTAATCCGCCGCGAACACCGTTTTCTTCGTTCATAAACATAACCGCACGAATGGTACGTTGCGGTTTGTACCCGATCTTCTTTAAAAGATGTAGTACTTCTATCGACTGCACGCAACCCGCTCCATCGTCGTGCGCACCGGTTCCTAAATCCCACGAATCGAGGTGCCCGCCAACCACAATAATTTCGTCGGGATACACACTACCACGAATCTCGCCAACCACATTGGCCGACAGTACATCGGGATATTGTTTGCAATTTTGCTTAAAATAAAAATCTAGATCTGGATTCAATTTCAGTTCCAAACTCAGTCGATCAGCTGCATTCGTACTGATTGCCGCTGCGGGAATACGCTGATTTTCGGGTAAATCGCCATAACCTGTTTGTCCGGTGTGCGGAAAATCATCGGCATGTAACGTCATCGAACGAACGATAACTCCTACGGCTCCGTATTTTGCTGCCTCACGCGCACCTGATGAACGCTGATCGACACAGGCACCATACGCGCGAAACGTTTCTACAAATTCGGGATTCATCGGTCGGTTAAAAAACACGATTTTACCTTTTAAGGCAGCTCCACGCTTTTCTAATTCTTCGATAGATTGTACTTCGACAACCTGAGCTGTTAATCCGTTTTTAGGTGTGGCAACCGACATTCCCAAAGCGCAAATGGGCACTTTTACTTTTTTTTTTTTTTTTTTGTAGTAGGCTTCTTCGGGCGCACCTCGCTCCCACTTCGGCACCATAACTTCCTGTAAATACACCGAATCGAGTTCTAACAAGCGCATTTGCTCGTACGTGTACTGCACGGCTTTTTCGGCATTAGTAGAACCCGATAAGCGACTCCCGATTTTATTGCACAAATGCTCCAACCACACGTACGACTTGCCTTTGGTAAGTGCTGTTTTGTGAATGTCGGCCAGTATTTCCGCATCGGTTTGTGCTGTTGCTGAGAATGAAAATACAACAACGGCAATTAGCAGAAGAGTCGAATTGAATTTTGCCATTAATGTCCGCCGCTCACTTTTTTACTGAAATCAATTCCTTGACTTTTCAATATTCCGCTCACGCGCCATGCGTAAAATGCCAAGTAAGCGAAGCAAATAACACCAACTATATAGCTAAAGTGAATGGTAGTTATATCGGCAACAAAACCTTGTAACCAGCTAACTAATCCACCGCCCATAATCATCATAATTAAAAATGAACTTCCCTGGCTCGTATTTTTTCCCAAACCGCTAATGGCAAGCGTGAAAATACAAGGCCAAAGTGTGCTGCAAAACAAACCAACGCTTGTAAACGCATAAACGCTAACCATTCCGCTAGTTGCCATACCTATTAAAAGGGCAGCAATTCCCAATCCGGAAAAGATTAGCAGCATAGTTGCTGGATTTCCCTTACTTGCCATATCAGCTGCGATAAGCACTAAAATAACAAGTCCGTAAATGTAGAAAGGAGATAAGTCGTGTTTCATCAGCATATTAACCAACAAGAAAACACCAAAAGCTAAATAAGGAGCCACAAATCGAAGTATTTTCTGTGTGCTCATATTGTCCGTAAAAGCCTCAACTGCACCGGTCCATCGACCAATCATCAAACTCGCCCAATACAATGAAATAAAGGGTGCAACATCTTTAGTTGCAAATCCTAAACCATTTTCCATGTATGCTGGTAAATTACTAGCCGTTGAAACCTCAACGCCTACGTACACAAAAATAGCGATCATTCCGAGCACCAGCTGCGGATAATCGAGAGCCGATTTTCTAGCGGAAGCCACATCTGCTTCGCTTTCCACCACAGCGGCTGGCTTGTCGGGTAGCGACGAAAATTTCAGAAAAATAGCGACAAGTAAAAAAGCAGCACCCAATATCAGATAAGGCACCTTAACGCTTTCGATACTAAGCGTCGTCTCGGCATTTGAAGCTGCACCAAAGATGGCAAAACTTACTAATAAAGGTCCGATAGTAGTTCCTAAATTATTGATTCCTCCCGCTAGTGTTAGTCTTTGCGAACCCGTTGCAATCGGACCTAAGGCAATTGCTAACGGATTTGCAACTGTTTGTTGAAGCGAAAATCCTAAAGCAACAATAAAAAGTCCAGACAACATCAATGGGAACGAACCCGTGTTGGCTGCCGGATAGAAAAGAATTGTTCCTAAAGCAGAAATAACCAAACCAAGCGCTAACGAATTTTTATAACCAATACGATTAATTAAATCGCCTTTTGTAACATAGGAAATCAACATGTAAATAATCGAACCTACTGTTTAAGCAATATAAAAAGCTACAGAAACTAATTGGCTTTGACCTTGACTTAGGTTAAAAGCCGTCTTAAAAACGGGAATTAAAATGTCGTTACTCGCGGCAACAAATCCCCAAAAAAAGAAAACGGTTACTAGTGGTATAAACTGCGCCCAATTGGTTTTTTGACTTTCTGCACTCATGAACTTTTATTTAGTTTTGGTTGGTTAATGTGTTTTTCATTTTAAGGAATCGGAACGATAGAAACCGCTGCTCCTCCGCCTTCTGCCAAATGTAATTGTAATTTCGACTTGGAAGTCACTTGTATAGTTTTTATAGCATACGATTTTGGGTTCTTTTCCCAATGTGCGCCTTTACCATCTTCATACACAGTAGCTTTGTATTTTACGCCCGGTGTTAAAAAATCGAGCGCGATTTCGGTTTTTCTCGCATTTTCATCGGTAATTGCACCTAAAAACCAACGCTCTGATGATTTATCTTTACGGGCCACCGTCAAATAATCGCCCGGTTCTGCTTCCAAATACTTGGTATCTTGCCAATCAGCTGCTACATCTTTTATGAATTGGAACGCATCTAAATGACGTTCGTAGTTTTCAGGTAAATCGGCTGCCATTTGCAACGGACTGTAAAGCGTCACGTACAAAGCTAATTGCTTGGCTAAAGTCGTATGCACTTGCTCTTTTTTAGCCGGATCGTAAGCGCTCATTTTAATCTCAAAAATCCCTGGCGTGTAATCCATCGGTCCGCCTAATAAGCGTGTAAACGGTAAAATGGTTTCGTGCATCGGCGGATTTCCGCTACTCCATGCATTAAACTCGTTTCCGCGCGCGGCTTCCGCTGCAATGTAATTCGGATACGTGCGGTGGTAACCCGTTGGTCGTGTCGATTCGTGTGAATTCACCATAATTTTTTGCTCCGCTGCACGTTCGGCTACCCAATTAAAGTGGTTCAACATTGTTTGTCCGTCGTGAAATTCACCTCGCGGAATGATTCTTCCTACGTATCCCGTTTTTACAGCTCCGTATCCGTACTTTTTCATATACGCAAAAGCCCGATCCAGACGACGTTCGTAATTAGCAACCGAACCCGAGGTTTCGTGATGCATAATCATTTTCACGTTTTTACTTTTTGCGTATTCCGTAATTTCCTTAACGTCGAAATCCGGATAAGGTGTTACAAAATCAAACACATCTTCTTTCCAATTGCCAAACCAATCTTCCCAACCGGTATTCCAACCTTCAACCAACACACCATCGAATCCGTGCGTTGCTGCAAAATCGATATAGCGTTTTACATTTTGCGTAGTAGCCCCGTGTTTTCCTGAAGCAATTAACTCTTTCCCCGTGTTTTGTGCGTTTTGCGAACCGGCGTAATCCCAGGTCGATTTTCCAACGTGCATTTCCCACCAAACACCTACGTATTTCATAGGCTTAATCCACGAGGTTTCTTTAATTTTCGAAGGTTCGTTCAAATTCAAAATCATTTTCGAACCCACAATGTCGCGCGCATCTTTACTGATCATTACCGTTCGCCACGGCGTGTTGTAAGGCGCTTGCAAATACGCCTTCTCCCCTAGCGGATTTGGTGCCAAAAGTGCCGAAAACAAATACGATTTCGGGTCAACCGCCAAGTGCATCACCGGATAATTTACTACTGCCGCTTCGAAGATATTAACGTACAGACCGGCGTTCGATTTCAACATCAGTGGCGACTGTACACCATACCGCGTAGCAATCGATTTCATGCCAATACCGTTGTTCAAATTCAAATTATCGACATCAATTTTCGAGATTGGCGTTTCGTTGTACACGTATTCTTGGCTATCGAAATCGGCTGGAATCCAAAATGCATTGTAATCTTCGGTGAGTTGAAACGCTGTAAGCTCTTCCGAAACAACAAAATAATTCAGGTTGCTTTGCTTTGGGAATTCGTATCTAAAAGCAATTCCTTCATCAAAAGCCCGAAAATGAATATTCATTTGCCGTTTATCCGAGTCGCGCACCAATTGAATTACCAACTCGTTATATTTATTTTGAATCGTACTAACTTCCCCAAGTACAGGTTGCCACGATGCGTTTTCCGAACTTGTTGATTCTCCTGCAACGCGAAATCCGGTGCTAAAATCGCCGATATCTTTGAGTTTGAAT
>JAIXTU010000150.1 GCA_027483785.1 Flavobacterium sp. | reverse complement strand
TTTAATGGAGCCTCGCGGAATTAAAAGATACAGCCGAAAGCCGGAAATGCTGCCCAAAACAAACAAAACGGGAGGCAATTCGACGCAATCTTGCAACAAATGTGGATTTATCCTCATTTAGATAAATTGTATTTACGTAGGGTTTTATTACCCATTTTTCTAGTGCGAAAATTAGAATTAAGAAAAATACAACCCAATTATTTAATAAAATTCTTAAACCAGTATTCACTAACGATTTTCCAGACCTTTTAATTACAGTTTCACTTTTAATACTTCCTTGATATTTTCATACTTAAAATGCAACTGAATATCCGGTTGCAAACTTCTGATCGCATGTGGAAAAGAGCAATCATCTATAATTTCAAGGCTATCTTCACGTAGCGAAAAAGATTCCAAATCAAATGACGCTGTACAATTCTTGAAGCAATTTATCGCCATTCTAAAGGAATCCTCTTGTAGATATGGTTCCTTAGATTTAAATCTTTTCACAAGCTGCTTTTTTTGCATTTCATATTGTTTATTCCGCTCGGCAACTACTTGTGCTTTAAATTTTGTGCTTATATCAATAATTTGATCAATCGTTATGAATCGTCCGGTATCAGTGTCGTACGTAAAATAGTCTATTCTAGAGCTGCAATACGCACCACAACCTTCTATGAAAATATTGAATGATATCAAATTGTTTTTCAAATAAGTTACATTAAAGCTCATATAGTCAATTCCTTCCGACCATTCAAATAGTGTTTGTTCGATCGATAAACCAGGAGACTCTTCAGCTGTGACACGGTTAAGCAAATCTCTGTTTATCAGCTCTTCAATTTGGGGATTTCCCGTTTTTATGACAGGAAATTTCAGCATCTCGGAAATCATACTTGCTTTCTCCTCTTTTTTCGGAAATGCATACGTTTCCACAGAAACAGACTGTCCAAAAACATTCGAACCAACTACTATGAACAAGAGAAACGATTTGATTTTACACATGAAACAAAAAATCACATTGAATTAGCTACCAATTTTTCCGTATCTCTGGAATTCAGAAAAGTGAAGAACAACTTTTTTTCCGTCTTTCGCAAACGGATAAAACAACTCGTACTTTCCGTCATTAGCGGTAAAATGCACTTCTTTATAGTTTTTAAAAAACACCTTTTGCAAATATTCGCGCTCCTCTTTTGATGTTATTTCAATAAAGGATTTCTTTTTGGGAACAATCGTATCATTGAGATCAATGAAATCAGCGCGGCGAAATCCAAGAAAGACCTGCGATCCAGCTACTGTATCAGATACAATAACAGAAATAGCAGGAAACGACTCATCGATATTGCTATAGAGCTCAAGAGTTTCTTGCGTTTCGAAAATCCATTTTTTATCAAAAGTGTAATCTAAAAGTTTATTGGTCTTATACTGGTTGCTTTCTAAAATCGATTGAGCCGAAGCCACTAGCACTTTCTCTTTTTTAAGAGACGTTAAATAATCTCCTCCGTAAAGCAATGCGAAAATTAATGGAAAACTAAGCCCAAAAAGTAATCCGAATTTCTTGGATGTAGTATTTGCAGGAATGTTGTTATCATGTTTAGGTTTCTCGGCTATTCTAGTCAAGTTGAACATTATGTTAATGATCAGTGCACCAAACATGAGCGATAAAATTCCCACTATACTCAAATAAAAAGTTTCGGTGATATTTTCTCTGAAAACTTTGAACCCAAATACAGTGATTGAGATAAAAATGAAAACCCAATAAACGAGTAGGATTATTGACGAAATTCCGATGATATTGCTCAGTTTTACAAGCCTTTTATAATTCATTGCTATTGTTTTTGGTTACAGTCTGTACAGAAAAAATACGATTCTTGGGAAATCTATCTCCGTAAACTTTCCATTTACTACTCGCTTTTTCCTACAAAATGATCGACTTTCCACTATTCAAATCAATTTAAACTACTTTATACAAGATTTAAAAATAAAGATATTATAATTTCTAATACGTTAGCTTTAGAATTATAAAATTCGCACAGCAATTGAGAATAGTAGATTAATCTTTCGGTTCTTTCAGTGAAAATCTGAAAAAGATCTTTTTAACGTAAATTTTTATCTCTCGTGCAACAAGGTAAGTATCTCCTTGACTCCTGCCCTACTCATAATAAACTGTAGTGTGTCCTTATTGAGAGCCGTTATTTCTACGCCAATTTCTAATTTGCTATCTGGAGTCGAATACAGCGTTCCATCAGCAATTTGATACACACCTGACTCTTCAAGAGAACCTATTTTTGAAGAGTATGTCTTATCTTTTCTGAACTCAAAAAAGACATTGTCTTTGCACTGATCTTCGCCTGAAGATTCAATGATCCAGCTCGCGCATTTCCATTTACCGACGATGTTCTCGTATTGTTCGGCGTTGTTGCACGAAATCAATAAAAGCAAGAAGATTCCTAAAAAAGTTTTTTTCATGATTGTGAGTGTTTCGTATTTGTTATGCTGACCATAAAAAACAATTTTATCCATCCTTAAAACCGTTGGGCAAAATGATTCTCTAGTGCCTTTTAACATAACTCTTTAGCAGCCTTTTTATTGTCAACTTGAGCGAAGTCCTTGGCCTTACAAGTTACCCTATTGTTGGGATTTACAAAAAATATCGTTTTTATTTCTTTTTACTTCTTGCCTTATTGGGGGTGCCGGCGGTTTTTTCATAGCGCTTCGCAAGGAAGCCATAAAACCGCCGTCTCGCCATTCGTAATATGTTTACATAAAGCCTTGCGGAATAAAAAGAAGCAGCTGAAAGCCGAAAATGCTGCCCGAATAAAATGAATTTGAAAACGTACTACAGATTCATGTACATAAGATTCTCAGGTACAAGCAGACAATCCATTCGTCTAGTCGTGAATTCACCCAAATCTTAACACTTAATACTCTCATTTTATACTTCCCAAAAATATGCGGAAAAACCGTAATGGAGATTTAATTCAATTTGTAACTTCGCACTACGGGGCGGGGGTGGTACTTCCCAGTATATATTAATGAGCCGTTCATTTTTCTGCGATTTATTCGCTGCAGCGCAAGATTTTCAAAATTTCAATTCTTAAAAAAACAGCAGTTATTAACAATTCGGCATTGACATTAGCCAATCTTCTATAAATAATTCTCAACTATTTCAGGCGATCGCGAAACGTGTTTTTGGACTCGTATAACGATACTTAAAGTGGTGAAATTAGCAGTTGGGTCGGCAGTTTGCGGGTAACGGCTTTCGCAGCCCGGATAGAGGCGACATCCTTTTAATGGAGCCTCGCGGAATTAAAAGATACAGCCGAAAGCCGGAAATGCTGCCCAAATAAAATGAATCTGAAAGCGCACTTTGACACATTCAGGCAACGACGTCACGCGGTTCGTGTGGGTAAAACGACTCGTAAACGGGTATACTCATTGAAGTCTAAGTACTTAATACTCTCAACTTAATACTAAAGAGATACGTTAGGTGGTGAATTCATCGAAGTCTTAATACTTAATACTCAAATCTTAATACTTCAAAATATGCGGAAAACCCGTAATGGTATGTCGATAATTTTTTAAAACTTCGCCTCGATGGGGGCGGGCGGGATG
>JAIXTU010000301.1 GCA_027483785.1 Flavobacterium sp. | reverse complement strand
TACCAGTAGCAAGACTTGAAAAGTCGACTTTAGCTTCTGAATTATTTACATTTTGCAGTAATACTTGTTGACCAACAATATTAAATACTGAAATATTTGAAATTGTATCCTGATTTGAAACAGTCAAAATATCTTTTACAGGGTTTGGATACACAGCCGACTTTTGAATATTTTCATCTCCTATACTTAGTAGCGAAGCATCAAAAGCAGATATCGAAAAAGTACCTACTTCATCATTATTATATTCGTAAACACGTAAGTATATAAGCTCTCCCGGAGTTCTTCCGCTTAGAACCACTCGGCTGTAAGCGTCTGCAAATCCTGGCACCCCATCATCATCGCAGGAAATTTGAGTCAGCGCGTCGCATGTTCCGGTGTAAGCGGTTATTACTGTATCGATTCCCGTTCCGCCGGTAGAACTATTACCGGTTTGGATTGTCACAGAACCCGAGGCTGGAACTTCTAATACATACCAAATGTCGCCTCCATCATAACCGAAACAAGTTGTTGGTTCAGCTTGCTCTGAATCTGTAGCACCAGCATTCGCTACGTCAACAGGCTGTTCTTCGATAGCACCGCCAACTGTAAGTGAAATTGCATTTTCACAATCATCATTTGCAGGTGGGCAACTTGCTACAGTAATTGCATCATAGGCATTAAAACAAGTCTCGTCTTGATCATTTGCAACTGTAAATATTACTTCGGTTCCGATTGGATACGGACCAAACTCTAGCTCCCCTAACCCATTAATTGTTTGTGCAGGCGAACCTTGATCATCAGTAACAGTTGCACCTGTAGCCGTTCCAAGAAAATCAACTTCAACAAAAACGAAGAATTCCTCATTTTCTGCGCAATTAGCTTCTGCAACAAACTGAGCTTGAGGTGCTGTGCAAGCAGGCGCGCAAACGATGCTGAATGTTTGTGTTTTTGCTGTCGCAGTTTCAGCATCAACTAATATGTAGTACGAAACTCCTCCTGTCAAAAAGCCGATTTCAGCGGTCACTGCCGCATTTATATCGTCGATACATTCCCACCCGTTAGCATCGCAAGTAGCTCCTTCTACAGGTTTAAAGAAATAATCTACGTAACCGCCCGTTGCTGCAGTAACTTGTAATTCGTAAATCCCTGTGATTTCAGGTGTAAAAACGTAAAGTTTCTCCTGACCAGGTGTATCAAAACCACATGCCTCCACATTTAAGCTTCCGTTTCCGGCTGCTAAAGTATAGGACACTTCTTCACCACAAGCTTCTATTACCGTTGCTGCTGAACAATCGATTGTAGTTGTAAAAGTAACCGGATTCGACCATATGCTAATAACTCCTTCCCCGCAAATAGCGCGTAAATACACATTATATGTAGTGATTGGAGTTAAATTTGATGCTACATATTCAGCGGTACCAGAAACCGAAATTCCTGCATCCGCTTCGGTTGGTGCCGGTTCTGAAGCCTCAGCTAAAAAGACCTCCCAGTTGGACTGATCACCTGCATTCCATAAAATTGTTGCCGAGTTATTCGTAACTCCATTTACAGCTAGACCTCCGGGTGTTGGACATGCTTGCTGAATTCCTTCAAAAATGATGTTTGGCACAAATGCCGCAACTCCGGTTAAAACCTCATCTCCATCAGGAACGTTTGTTGGATTCGTAGGATCAATGTTCAAGTCGTCTGAATACGCATAAATCGAACGATTTCCTGTAACTGGTGAATTCCAAAAATCATCGCTAAAGCCATCGAAATCATCTTGATTCTCTTCCACAGCAACGATTAAGTTGTCAGTACCGTTGTAATCAAAAGGAACATCGAAATTGATTGTGTACCATCCTGGCGCGGTAACTGGAAAGGCTCCCGAGTACACTTGCGTGAACGTTGTAATATCTTCCCAATCAGTTGCGTCGGCAAAAGAAGTACGGTCGGATGTTTTGAGATAAACGACCCATTCTTGACTACTTTCTAAACTTGTTGTACCAGAATAGTAGTATTGAATACCTGTAATTTGACCTGTTGCATTGATCTCAGAAGCTAAATAACGTGAGTTCGATATAAAAAAGACAGCTTTTTTGATTGAAATAGCGAACTATTTAGTATATTTATAGTGCTTATTTACAAATAGTTAACTAAACAATCCGCTATGTTTTCAAGGTCTAAAATTATCGAAATTTTTGTTTCAATTGATGATTTCTGTAAAGAATTTGAACCAGCTTTAAACGAAAAGCTTATTGGCAAGGCAAAAATTAGGAATAAACCTAGTGCGCTTTCTATGTCAGAAGTAATGACAATTCAGGTGGCTTTTCATCATTCAGGCTTTAGAACTTTTAAAGATTTCTACCTAGGTTATGTGTGTAAACATCTTAATGACATGTTTCCAAAAACGGTGAGTTATAACAGGATGACTGAGCTTTGTTCGGCTAGTATGCTTCATCTTTTTGCGTATTTAAAAAGCTTTGGACTGGGGGATTGTACTGGAATAAGTTTCGTGGATTCTACACCTTTGAGAGTTTGTGATAATCGACGAATTCATCAGCATAAAACCTTTAAAGGAATTGCACAAAGAGGACAATGTTCACTGGGCTGGTTCTATGGCTTTAAACTTCATATGGTTTGTAATGATATAGGACAACTAATTGATGTACAGTTTACTCCGGCAAATGTTGACGATAGAACTCCACTAAAAAGCAGCTCGTTTATTTCAAAACTATGGGGCAAACTCTTCGGAGATAAAGGCTATATTTCAAGAGCACTTTTTAGCGATTTATTTGGCAAAGGAATACACTTGATTACAAAACTCAAACGTAATATGAAGTCCACCTCGCTAACTCCAATAATGGATGCAATCATGCTTCGAAAGAGAGCAATCGCAGAAACTATTATCGACCAACTCAAGAATATTTGTCAAATAGAACACTCACGCCATAGAAGTCCTAAAAACTTTTTCAACAACTTATTCGCTGCATTGATTGCCTATAATTTCAACGACAAAAAACCTTCCCTAAAGATGAACTTCGTTGACACAAAACAACTGTATTTACCATTGTAGTTATATCGAACTCACGTTAAATAGATAGACTGAGAATAGCTGAAATTGTAATATGGCTCAATCGGAACGTTTTGCAACTGATTGTTACCCGAGCCAACTTGAACTTGGGCTATACTGCTCCATGCAAACGCGCATAAGAACAATACTGTTAATGTAATTTTTTTCATGCAATTAAAAATTTATTTAGAAAGCGAAGGTAGAAATAATACCGACATCAAAACTCGGCGAGACAGCGTAAACACTGGGTTTTTTCTAAAAATTATCCCAATTAACACTCAATTTTTTCACAAAATAGCTGTTACAGGTCTTTTGAACTTAAGTAAAATCTATTTCGTAAGGACGTTTTTCGCAAGACGGATTGCAGCCAAGTAGCTGCAGAAGGGCCTTAGCCCGAACTGCACTACTGCGGAAAGCCGGGTGCCGGCAAAAAGAACTTCCACTAAATAGCCGGCACTTGCCCAAAAAAAATCCCTCAAAAAGAGGGACTTAATTTATTTGATGCTTGGAACATCGACTAGTTCGTTGGCTTGAGCGTCGTAGTCGACTTCCTTGTAGCCAAAACCAAACAGATTTAAGAAATCGTTTCGGTAACCTTCGAGATCGCCAAATCCCACAAGCGACTCTGTATCAGATTGTTCCCAAAGTTTTGCAATTTCCGCTTGAATTTCGGCATCCATTTCCCAATCGTCTATACGAATACGTCCTTCATTGTCGGTTGGAACTTCGCCCGATTTAACCAAACGCTCACTAAACAAACGATACATTTGTTCGATGCAGCCCTCGTGCGTACCTTTAGATTTCATGAGTTTGTACAACAGCGAAATGTACAGCGGAATCACTGGAATAGCGCTACTAGCTTGGGTAACCAATGCTTTATTGACAGAAATGTACGCTTTTCCGTTGATCGATTTAAGTTGCTCGGTTATCACATCGGCGGTAGCTTCTAGATGATCTTTAGCACGACCAATGGTTCCTTTACGGTAAACGGCTTCAGTTACTTCTGGTCCAATGTAGCTATACGCCACCGTAGCTGCATTTTCGGCCAGAACACCTGCCTCAAGGAGTGCATCCATCCACATTTGCCAATCTTCGCCGCCCATAACAGTGATGGTATTTTGAATATCTTCTTCAGTTGCAGGTTCAATACTTATCGTTGAAACAACGCCGGTGTGGAAATCGACCGTCTTATTTGTGAATGTTTTTCCGATAGGCTTTAACGCGGAACGGTGTAAAACGCCGGTTTTTGGGTGTAAACGTACAGGTGAAGCCAAGGAATATACGACACAATCGACCTGACCAAGATCTTGTTTAATTAAGTCGATTGTTTGTTGTTTGATGGCATCCGAAAATGCATCGCCGTTAATGCTTTTAGCGTAGAGTCCTTTTTGAGCAGCTTCTTCTTCGAATGCTGCTGCATTGTACCAACCGGGCGAAGCTGTTTTACCTGGCGATGCCGGTTTTTCAAAAAACACTCCAATAGTTGCAGCGCCTGATCCGAAAGCGGCGGTAATTCGTGAAGCCAAGCCAAAACCTGTACTGGCGCCAATCACCAAGACTTTCTTGTAGCTGTCGAGTGCAGGTTGTTGTTGTACGTAGTGGATTTGATTTTTAACGTTCTGTCTGCTGCCGTCTGGATGAGCTGTTAAGCAAATAAAGCCGCGCATTCTTGGAGCTATAATCATAATTGTAGTTGTTTTTGATGTTACAAAGATATTATTAAACCTGAGTTTTCGGAATTAAAAATAGATGAGCGTTTCGGTTTACG
>JAIXTU010000231.1 GCA_027483785.1 Flavobacterium sp. | reverse complement strand
TGTTGACCATCACCCATTCCTACTTTAGGATATAAATTCAATTCGAAAGAACCTTCGCTTTTCGCAGCAGATAAAGCTGTAACAGCATCTCCAACAGCAACACCTGTTGACTGACCTACTGCATACGTTCCGTTTACACCATCGTGTAAAACTTTACCCCAGCTTAATCCACCAGAAACAACTGGAAAATTAACTTTAAGATAATCGTAATATGAAAGATTCTTGCGACCTGTTAAAGCCAATAAAACGTCTTCAAACTGTTTATTTGCAGAAAAAAGTGGGCGAATAGTTGGCTGTGCTAAAGCATAGCTTCCCTTCAATAATGAGTAATCACCCCACGATTCTAGGTAATGGTTTGAACCAATAACAATGGAAGAAGCAACAGCAGTTTCATCAGAACGTAAACCTATGAACACTGAAGTTGGCACTTTCTTCATTGCAGCTTCGAAGCCGTATGATTCTGGCAAAGAATAAACCGGGTTTACGTGTGATGTAATCAATACACCCACATTTCCAGCATTCATTTCTTGTAATATTTGAGCTACTGCAGCATTAGAACCTTGCCGAACTAATCTAGTTCCCGCAGTTGTGTAAGCTTCGGAAGTAAGCGCAGCGTTTATAGCTAAAGCTAATAATTGTGCATTTTTATCATCGATTCCACACAATAAAACACCTTTTGAACCTGCTGCTTTTAATTGTTGAGCTGCTTTAGAAACAGCATCCTTATGTTTTGCATCTACATTTCCACTCACCGCGGTACCAGTAACTACACCGTAAACCGTTAAAAGTGCTTGGATTTGCTGATAATTAGACATTGGCACGCGCTTGTCGGCAGACGCACCAGATAAAGTCATATTCGCTTCGAACTGGAAATGCTTTGACATTTTTCCATTCTTCGGAACACGTTTCAACGCATATCCTTTGTCGTAACCTCCACCTTGCCAATCGCCAAGGAAGTCGGCACCAATACCCACAACTACATCCGCTTTCGACAAATCGTAATCAACCAAACCTCTTGTTCCGAAGGCTTGCTGATAGGCGTCTAAAGCTGCTGAAGAAGAAACAGCATCGTACATTACGTGTTTTGCTGTTGGGTTTGCAGTGATAAATTCTGCAATTAGTTTAAAAGTTGTCGGACTAGCGATTGTCGGAGTCAACAAAACAACCTGTTTTCCAGCGGTCTTGGCATCAGCTAAGGCTTTAGAAATGGTATTGCTAACTGTATCGAAATCGGCAGTTTTACCTTTTATCGAAGGTTGTTTGATTCTGTAATTATCGTAAAGACCTAAAATCGATGCATGAACACGTGCATTTGCAGAAAAAGTAGCACCTGCGGTTTTATTGTTTTCGATTTTAATTGGTCGGCCTTCTCTCGTTTTCACCAAAACGTTGGCAAAGTCGTAACCATCGAAAACAGTTGTAGCGTAATAATCTGCTACACCTGGAATCACTGATTCTGGTTGCACAACATAAGGAATGGATTTATGAACCGGACCTTCGCAAGCCGCCAATGTTGCCGCTGCAGTAGAGAAACCCACGAACTTTAGAAAATCTCGTCTAGAGGTTCCGGTAGCATTTAGTTTATCTGCATTTCCTAAAAACGAATCTGTTGGAATTTCTTCTACAAACTCATTGCTTCTCAATGCGTCAACAATAGAACTATTTTCATTTAGCTCTTCAACACTTTTCCAGTATTTTTTATTTGATGACATTCTTTTCGATGTTAGGCTAGAAACTTTATTTTTTTACTCTGTGTATCGGACTAGTAGTGGCACTTGCCGCACTCTAATCCACCCATTTGTGCAGCAGTTAATTTTGTTACACCGTACTTTTTAGACAATTCTTTGTGTACTTTGTCGTAATACGCATTTCCTTCCATTTTCACTTCTGTTTCGCGGTGACAATTAATACACCATCCCATAGTAAGTGGTGCAAACTGTTTTTGGATCTCGTACGTTTCAACTGGACCGTGACATTTCTGACATTCGATGCCCGCTACGGTTACGTGTTGAGAGTGATTGAAGTATGCGAAGTCGGGAAGGTTGTGAATACGTACCCACTTAACTGGTTTCGTTTTTCCCGTATATTTCTGATTGGTTTTATCCCAACCTACTGCATCGTATAATTTTTGGATTTCAGCAGTATAGAACTCTTTTGAATATTCTGTATATGTTGAGTCTTTATCACCAACGAATTCAGCGATGTTTTTGTGACAGTTCATACACACATTTAGTGACGGTATACCTGCATGTTTCGAAACTCGAGCCGATGAGTGACAGTATTTACAATCGATACCGTTGTCACCAGCATGAATTTTGTGAGAGTAGTGTATTGGTTGAATGGGCGCATAATCTTGATCAACACCTATTTGCATAAAATACCCATAAACGAAGTACGCACTCGACAGCAACAAGAAAATAGCTGTAACTAATACCAAGAACTGATTTTGAGCATACGCTTTCCAAATTGGCGTACCCGCTTCTTTTGGCTCAGGAAGTGTTCCGTTATTCTTAGCAATCTGCGTAAGTACCGAATTAACTTTTACAAGCATGAAAATCAAAATTGCTAACACTAAGATCAGCGCACCTAATATGATTGCGTTTGTACTACCATCATCGGCAACTTTTCCGCCAGGAACAACACCTCCTTTTTCAACTTGAGGAGCTTCAATTGGCTGCGAAGTATAAGCCAGAATGTTATCGATATCAGCATTTGTCAACTGCGGAAAAGCAGTCATTACCGATTTATTGTACTCATTAAAAATTTTTACTGCGTAAGCATCACCAGATTTAATTACCTCAGAACTGTTCTTGATCCATTTGTAAAGAAATTCTTTATCAAGACGCTCAGCCACACCGCGAAGCGCAGGCCCAGTCATCTTGGCATCTAATTTGTGACAAGCAGCACAATTGGCGTTAAATAAAGCCTTGCCTGCAACAGGATCGCCAGCACCAGTAGGAGCAGCAGCTGCAGCGGGAGCAGCCGCGGCCGGCGCAGCACCAGCTGCGGCAGGAGCCTGAGCCTGTGTCGCAAATTGCGCCACGACCAATAGTAATAAAGTAAATAATGATGTTTTTGAAATCAGAGGACTAATACCCGGTAGTTTCATATCAGAGTTGATTATCGTCTTTTGCGTATAATTATTGAGAATTCACCAAAACGCAGTGCTTCCTCAAAAATTTGAGCAAAAATACGACGAAACACCAATTTGAAAAACCTTAAAATTATGATAATTTATAATTTATAATGACTCTAAATAACAGCTGTTTTCAAGTTAAATTTAATTTTTACATTTGTTTAAACTAATTATCGATGCAAGTAAAGACGATTCAGATTACACTCATCGCGCTAACATTCGCATGCTGTTTTAGTTACGGACAAAACCAAAGTTCTTCCACCGAAGAGAGTGTGAACAAAATCCTAAAAGAAAGACAGAAAATAGCTAGTGTTATTAACTTTTCTGAAACCTATCGCATTCAAATTTATACGGGCACAAGCGAAGAATTGAAGAAAAAAATGTCTGAATTTAAAAAGCAATTCCCCGATTTAGACGCTGTCGTGTCGTTTAGTGCACCTTTATATAAACTTTGGGTTGGGAATTTTCGAACACGCATTGAAGCAGAACGACAACTTATCGCACTTAAAAAGAGCTACAAACAAGCTTTGGTTATTAAACCTAAAAAGTAGCACATTGCCTTAAAGAGACTTCCGCAATATTAGTCGGCTTGGATTCTCAATCTTAACTTGCTCTTGGTCCCATACCATTTCCGCCAGACGTTTCCCCATGGCGGCAAAATCGGTAGAAATAGTGGTAACTCCATTGGCAACTACCCGCTTTAAAGCCGTGTCGTTATAAGAAATCAATCCTATATCCTCTCCAATTTGGAAGCCTTTCTCCAAACAGCTTTCAATGATAAACACCAAATCTTCGTCATTAGGCACCACGTAAACGCAGCGTACTTCTAAACGAAACTGCGCTATGTCTGTCACTATTTCATAAGAAAAATCGTTTTCTTCACAAAAACGCTTAAATCCCTGCACCATGCCCATTGGTTCTTTATAACTAGTGAAAATCAATTTTACTTTCTGATATTTCATCAGTGCAACTTTCGCTACCGATAAAGAATTATACATGGCAGCTGAAAAATTTTGATAGATCGCCGGATAGCCTTCCAACGAATCACGAATCTGATCCAAGATAAAAACGTCGGAGACTGGCAGCGTCGCTATTACATCTTCAATATCCGTTAAATTCGAGGGCATCAAAATGTACTTCGCATAATTTCCCTTTGCATCGCGAATTAGCTTCCTAAACATATTTGCATTGAAATGATGAAAGAAAAAATCTATTTGCGCTTTTCCTCCTAAAGTTGAAATGAACGCTTGAAAAAGCTGCTCTTTAAACGCATTCAATTCGTCGAACAATAAAAAATAACGCAGTCCTTGCTGGAAATCGACCGTCTTGACAAAATAGCCTTTACCCATTATGGCATAAATAATTCCGCGCCGCTTCAATTCATCGAACGCTTGAAATACTGTATCGCGCGAAATTCCATTCTCCAAACAAACCTTATTTACCGACGGCAAACGATCATCTTTGAACAAGCGCTTGCTCAAAATAGCCATTTCTACCTGAGAAACGATTTGTTTATATGCCGGCACTACCGATCCTTTATCTACTTGTATTATCCGCATTATTCAAAAACCGGTGGCGTTTTTATGTAAAACCGGTAGGTACTGGTCTGCAATTTAGCAAAATGTGTCTATTTTTGAAAATAGTTGAAAAAAACAGCTATGAAAAATTACATTTCGCAATTTAATTCCGAAATAATTACCAGCTCATTTGGTTTGCTTGCCGATGGTCAAGAAGTATTCAAACACAAAATATCGAATGCAAACGGCTGCGAATTAAGCGTTTCAAGCTATGGCGCAGCAATCACAAACTTACTGGTCCCTGTTTCAGATTCTGAAAAAATAGATGTTGTTTTGGGTTTTGATTCGGCAGCCGATTATGAAAATTCATTTTCGCTACCTAATGCACCTTACATAGGAGCAGCAGTTGGCTTATATGCCGGAAGAATCGATCAAGCCTCTTTTGAACTCGATGGAAAAATCGTTCAGCTCGATCAAAATCACGGACTGCACCAGCTCCATGGCGGTTTTAAGAATCTGAGCAATCAAATTTGGAGTTTTGATCCTGAAAAAAGTAACAAACAGCAATTAGTCTTTAATATAGTTACAAAAATCAATAGTGTTAATTGCAATGCCGAGGTAAGCGTTACGGTTTCTTATGTCTTAACCGAGGAAAACGCTGTAAAAGTTCGATTTACTGCAACAACAAATCAAGCCACAGCCATAAACCTCACACAGCACAGTTATTTCAATTTAGATGGAGATGGACAGTCGGTTTTATCTCAAAAACTAAAAGTATATTCGGCATCATACCTCGAAACGAAACCCGACGGCATTCCTACGGGAAAGATTGTACCAACAATAAATACCGCCTTAAATTTCACCGAGATTCAAAACTGTCCGCGTTCGATAGACAATACATTTACGCTCGCTCAACCTCGAGCAGCAGTGCTGTACAGTCCGTTTACAAAAATTAGGCTGACCGTACTTACTAACCAACTTGCAGTACATATATATGTAGGAGGAAATTGCTTTAATACCCTTGATGGGAAAAACTTTGCCAACTATGGCGAAACGTCGGGTATTTGTTTTGAAACACAAAACTATCCCGACGCGCCCAATCAAAAGCATTTTCCGAACTCAATAATTCAACCACACGAAACCTATTTCCACGAAAGTATATTTCAATTTGAAACAAGTAAAAATGAATAGAATATGAAAAAGATTGCCATTTATTGTTTTGCTGCACTATTTGCAGCGTGCTCGTCCGAGAACAATTCGACCACCACGCCACCCGATGGAGAAACCGAAGAATTCATTCGAGGAGCCGACATGTCGTTCTTACCACTGATCGAAAGTGAAGGAACGGTTTTCAAGAACAACAACGTACCCGAAGATCCGATCATTACCTTAAAAAACGCAGGCTGTAACTACATTAGAATTCGTATTTGGAATAATCCTGAAACCTCGAGCAGCAGTTTTCAAGAAGTAAAAACGTTTGCAGACCGCGTACATCAAGCAGGTTTAAAAGTTTGGTTAACCGTGCACTATTCCGACACTTGGGCTGATCCTGGACAGCAAACCAAACCACAAGCGTGGCAAAACATGAATCTCGAAGCACTGAAAACTGCCGTTGCAAGTTACACGACTGAGATTATGACGCAAATTAAACCCGACCTTATTCAAATTGGAAACGAAACTAACGATGGCATGTTATGGCCCGAAGGTCGCTTAACACAGAACGAAGCAAACTTTAAAGAATTAGCAACAGCAGGAATTGAAGCTGTTCGTGCACAATCAACACAAACAAAAATCATGTTGCATTTTGCTGGAATCAATGGTTCAGATTGGTTCTTCGATAAAGTGAAAGACCTCGATTACGATTACATTGGTTTATCTTATTACCCTATTTGGCATGGAAAAAGTCTGACGGACTTGCAACAAAAAATGAACGCTTTAGGCAGCCTCTACAATAAAAAAGTGATCATTGCGGAAACGGCTTATCCGTTCACTTTAGGATTCAACGACTTCACCAATAACATTATGGGATTAAACAATCAACTAATTCCTGCGTTCGCTGCTACAGAATCGGGTCAAAGTGCATTTATGTCGGCGATTTACAATACTGTTGCGCAATCATCTCACGGAATTGGATTTTGTTATTGGGGATCAGAATGGGTTGCATTCCGCGGACCAACTGCCAATAACGGATCGTCTTGGGAAAACCAAGCGCTTTGGGATTTCAACAACAATGCATTGCCCGTACTTACACAATTTAGAGATCGAAACTAATTGCTATGAAAAAGAAATTTTGGTTACCAATAGTACTGTTGCTGAGCTACTTTTCTAGCTCCGCCCAAATCAATACCGAATTTGCAAAAGGAGCTGATGTGAGCTGGCTTCCGCAGATGGAAGCGACCGGATTTGTCTTTAAAGATGCCAACGGAAAACCGGCGGATTGTCTTCAAATCCTGAAAGATCTCGGTATGAATACGGTTCGACTTCGCGTATTTGTGAACCCAAATAACGATCCACAAAGCGGACATTGTAGCAAAGAAGAAACTGTTGCGATGGCCGTTCGTGCAAGCAAATTGGGCTTTCGAATTATGATCGACTTCCACTACAGCGATTCCTGGGCCGATCCTGCAAAACAATTCAAACCAAAAGCATGGGAGAAATTGGCATTCTCGGAACTGAAAAAAGCCGTTTACGACCACACATTTGATGTGTTAAACGCAGTGAAGAAAGCAGGAATTACCACCGAATGGGTGCAAATTGGAAACGAAATCCCTGGTGGAATGCTTTGGCCCGACGGAAGTACTAAAAACTGGGCACAACTGGCACAATTACTCAACGAAGGTTATCACGCTGCTAAAGCAGTAGATAAGAATATGGGCGTTATTGTTCATGTCGATGAAGGAAACAACATCGATAAGTTCAATGCTTTTTTCGATCAGGCTGCCAAACACGGAGTGCAATACGACATAATAGGGCTTTCATACTATCCGTTTTGGATTAAGAAAGATTAC
>JAIXTU010000046.1 GCA_027483785.1 Flavobacterium sp. | reverse complement strand
CATGGTTACTAATCGCGACCGTCGGTTTGAAAAAGACAACAGCCGACCTATAACTGAAGTAATGACTTCTCAAGGCTTGATTACCGTAGCCGAAGGAACCTCTTTGCAAGAAGCAGAAGTGGTTTTGCAAGGAAACAAAATTGAGAAATTACCTGTCGTAAATGCCGAGAATACTTTGGTTGGCTTGATTACTTTTCGCGATATTACCAAGCTTACACAGAAACCAATAGCCAACAAAGACAACTTTGGCAGACTCCGAGTAGCAGCAGCTTTGGGCGTAACGGCAGATGCGGTGCAACGTGCAGCGGCTCTTGTAGCAGCTGGCGTCGACGCTGTTGTTATCGATACGGCACACGGACATACCAAAGGCGTAGTTGAAGTTCTGAAAACGGTAAAAGCTGCATTTCCTAGTTTGGATGTTGTGGTTGGAAATATTGCCACAGCCGAAGCAGCCAAATATTTAATTGAGCACGGCGCCGACGGTATAAAAGTGGGTATTGGTCCGGGTTCTATTTGCACGACGCGTGTGGTTGCGGGCGTTGGTTATCCGCAATTTTCGGCCGTTTTAGAAGTGGCTGCCGCAGCCGCCGGAACGGGTGTGCCCGTCATTGCCGATGGTGGAATTCGTTATACTGGCGACATTCCGAAAGCTATTGCAGCCGGAGCGTCTTGTGTGATGTTGGGTTCGCTTTTGGCAGGAACTAAAGAATCGCCGGGCGAAACCATCATTTTTGAAGGACGAAAGTTTAAGTCGTACCGCGGTATGGGATCGGTTGAAGCCATGCAAGAAGGTTCAAAAGATCGGTATTTCCAAGATGTTGAAGACGACATTAAAAAACTGGTTCCGGAAGGAATTGTGGGTCGGGTTCCGTACAAAGGCGAGTTAAACGAATCGATGCAGCAATTTGTGGGTGGTTTACGTGCCGGAATGGGCTACTGCGGCGCCAAAGACATTGAAACGCTGCAAAAAACGGGACGTTTTGTGCGCATTACCTCAAGCGGAATTACCGAAAGTCATCCGCATAACGTAACGATTACGAAAGAAGCACCGAATTACTCGCGATAAGATTCAATCATATCGATTAGCTTACGACGGTTTCCGACGATCCAAAGAATGTCGTTTTTCTCTAAAATCATGTCTGATTCTGGGTTAAACGTGCGGTTGCCGCGGCGTTCGATACCAACGATTATGCCCGAAGTTTCTTCGCGGATCTTCGAATCGCGTATCGATTTACCGATAAACGTTTCGTTTTTAAGTACAAACTGATTTAGCGAAATATCCGGATCGGCAATCGTTGATGCAGGATGTACTTCGTGATCTTCCAGAAATTTAGAGAAAAGCTGAATTTGTTCGTCGGTACCGATGATGAAAATCTCGTCGGAAGGAAATAGTTTTTCGTTTTTATCGGGAGTTGGAATAACGAAATCGGCACGTTTGATATAAGCGATATTTACGCCGAAAAGTTCGCGTAACTTCAATATTTCGAGCGTTTTACCCGAAATGTCGGAAGCCGGATCTATTTCAAAACTGGTCATGTGGCCGTCCCACGGAGTTAAGTCACTTCGGCTGCGGTTTCGCATATAAATCTCTCGTTCATTTAAGTTGTGAATAAAATGACGTTCGATTTTAGCGTATTGCGTTTTAAGTTTTTTGGGAAAAAGTAGGTACAGACCAATGAAAACGCCCAATAGAATAATGGCAAACAGCGTGCTAAAGAAATGGTCGATTAGAAAACCTACGAATAAAACGCACAAAAGAAACCGGAACAACACCATCATGACAATCGGACCGCGATAGCGTTTGTTGCTTAGTAAGTTTTGCACCTGAATTTCTGATGTTTTGTGCCAACCCAAGGCATAGATAAAAGGGGCTATGGCGAATAAAGTACCTAGTGCTACGACAAATCGCAGGCTGTTATTGTCTTTTGCGAAGGGCAAGATAAATTTCTCGGAAAGCAAAACGATAGCTATAATGATGCTGGCATGCAAAGCGATATGCAAAAAGTACTTCCGCAATAAAATGTGCCAATCGTTTTGAGCGCGAATCGATTGTGCGTTGGCGCTGTAACGCTCGATATTTTTAATCCATTTTCGAGGTAAAATACGTTCGGCGAATAAGGCAACGCGGTCTCCCGATTTAATCAGGTACGGCGTTGTAAAAGTTGTAACTGCAGAAACGGCAACTATAATCGGGTAGAGGAAGTCGCTTGTAACGCCTAGCGATGCGCCAAGTGTTGCTATAATAAACGAGAATTCTCCGATTTGTGAAAAGCTCACGCCGCTTTGAACGGATTGTTTCAGTGGCATTCCCGAAAGCAGCGAGCCGGCAGTAGCAAGAATGCTTTGTCCGAAGATGGTTACTAGGGTAAGTATCAGGACAGGTATTGCGTAGTGTTGCAAGGTAACCGGATCGATAAGCATACCAACTGAAACAAAGAAAACGGCACCGAAAAGATCTTTTACGGGTTTAAGCAAATGTTCGATTTGTTCAGCTTTTGTAGTTTCTGCGATGATTGAACCCATGACAAAGGCTCCTAACGCAGGCGAAAATCCTACGTTTGCAGCCAAAATTACCATTACCAAACAGAGAGCAATGGCGATGATAAGAAGCATTTCTTCGGTTATTAACTTTCCTGCGTAACGCAAAAGAGATGGAATAAAAAAGATTCCAGTTATAAACCAAAGTGTTAAGAAAAAAACCAGTTTTACAATAACTGAAACGAGAGCAATTCCAGAAATCGATTGGGTTACGGCTATGGT